>NZ_JASDCV010000044.1:0-21919 GCF_030407755.1 Rhodococcus sp. APC 3903 | reverse complement strand
TGGAGTCCCTGCCCGCATCAGTTTGTGGGGGCTCCACTTCGACAGCATGCCGAGTCAGTGTATCTGCAGGTTAAGTAAATAGTGCAGGATACGGAAGATGTCCGCTCCAGTCCGGGACCTCAATACTTGTCCTGCCTTTGCGGCTGGGGTTGTCATGGCGTGCGTGCGCGTGGGTCCATGAGGCCGCGTGCCGCATCATCATCCTCGAAGACCAACTGGCCGAAGCCCGCCGCATCAACACCGAACTTCAACAACGCGAGAGCGGGCCCGGCGTCTGACCACGGGCTCGTTTCGGTGAATGAGCGGTTCGAGCGTCCCAGCAACGACCACCTTGGACCGCTCGACCTTGGACCACCAACGTGTCCAACCCCATCGACCGGCCGCACCCTGACTAATATAGTCTCTATAATCGTCGTTCACATCTTTCCCGCTCCCTATTGATCCAGTTGAATTTTCCGTCGACAGAAAACGCACACACTTGTGACGTTCCTTCCAATCAATCTGGCGATGAAGCCGATCACGAGGCTCGTGAGCGGAAACCAACCATAACAGTGCCAAGCCAATTCCGGTAGCCCCTGTGTGGGTACCTAACCAGCTGTTCACAGCTCCGGTGGATGTTATTACGGTACTACATGCCGGGCATTCCCGCGACGTTAGGGTAAATGAGAACGCGCATTAAACGATATTTAGCTTATCGCCGGAGATAATGTGTATGGATAACCGAAAATAATGCAATCGCATTATGTTAAAGCCGGTGAATCATGATCGCATGAACTTCGATACTGTGGCGAGGAATCTCAATCCAGGATTGATCAGAGCTACCGCGACACCAAGCGGGGCCGGCCTCCGTCGCTCCCGCACAATCACCTTTACGTTGGAGGGGTCTGAGGTGCCCGCTTCAGGCGCTCGTCGGCGGCCTGGGGCGTGGCTCGACAATCACCTGCTGCCCCGGTGGCTTCGCGTGGAAGGTCACCCCGGACCGTGACGGGTCGTTTCGGCCGCTGATTGAGATGTGTTCGCGAACTATGTCGCCGTGTAAAGGTGTGCCGGCGAAACAGCCCTGACGAGCCCATGTGTTCGAGCGGAGTCCATATGGTTGAAAATGTCTGGGTTGGAATCGATATAGGCCGCCATGCTCATCACGCCGCCGCCGTCGACGACAGCGGCGCTGTGCTGTGGTCACGCCGTATTCGCAACGACCAAGCAGAGATCGAGAGGCTGCTCGAACGAGTCGCAGATGTCGAGTCGGTGGTATGGGCGATCGACATGACCGCGCCGGAATCGTCCTTGCTCCGTGGCGTGCTGCACTCGCACCATCAGCAGGTGCGCTACGTGCCTGGCAGGGCCGTCCACAGTATGACCGGTGCTTTTGCTGGTGAAGGCAAGACCGACGCCCGCGATGCTGTGGTCATCGCACAGACGGCACGTCTGCGCAGCGACCTCGCCCGGGTTTCAATACCCGACGATGTCGCGATCGCGCTCGAGGGTTTGTAGATTCTCGGAGTCAGAGAAGGTTGGTGCGGTAGACGTAGATCGCGAGTTGGATGCGGTCCCGCAAGTCGAGTTTCGCGAGCAGTTTCGACACGTGTGTCTTGACGGTGGCTTCGGAGATGAACAGATCGCGGCTGATCTCGGAGTTCGACTTACCGTGCGCGATCTCGATCAAGACGTCACGTTCGCGTTCGGTGAGAGTGTCGTACTCCGGTCCTGGCCGGGTCAAAGCGCGCGTCCGGTGTTGGGCGAACAGACGGCGGGTCGCCGACGCGGACACGACCTGCGATCCGGTGTGGACTGCGCGGATGGCGGAGAGGAGAAATTCGGTGTCGGCGTCTTTGAGGATGAATCCGTCGGCGCCGGCTTCGATCGCCGACAGGGCTGCTTCTTCGATGTCGAAGGTCGTCAGCACCAGTACTGCGGGGCCGTCCGGTCCCAGTTCCCGGCGCAGGGTGGAGGTGGCGGCGATGCCGTCGACGCCAGGCATCCGTACGTCCATCACCACCACGTCGGGGGCGTGTTCGCGGGCCATGGTGGTTATCGCGGATCCGTCGGAGAGCTGCGCGACGACGGTCATGTCGGGTTGGCTGTCGATGACCATGGCGATGCCGTTGCGAAACAGAGTTTGGTCGTCGACGAGCGCTACCCGGATCATCGGATCACCTCCGGGCCGTTGTTGCCGCTGTGGGTTCGGTCGGTTGGGAACCGGGCGTCGAGTTCCCACGCTCCCGATACTTCGCCGACGGTCACGGTGCCGCGCACCAGAGCGACGCGTTCGGTGATGTTGCCCAGCCCCATCCCCGACCCGCTGCTCGTCGAGGCTGCGGACGACGGGGTACGTGCTGCGTCGCGGACAGAGTTGCGGACGGTCAACCGTACTGCCTTGCCCCAAGTTTCGGTGACCTGTACCGGTTCGGTGAGGACGCCGTACTTGAGGGCATTGGTGAGCGCTTCGGCGAGCACCCGGTACAAGGTCACCGACACCAGCGCAGGGATGTCACCGGGTTCCCCGCTGCAGGTGTGATCCACGTTCATTCCGGCCGAACGAAACTGGGTGATCAGGAAGTCACGGCTCTCGCGATAGCTGCGTCCGTCGGTGGGAATGTTGCGGTGGCGCAACCGCTCCAGAAAGGTACGCACGTCGGTGAGGGATGCGCGGCCGGTCTGGGCGATGACCTCGAGTGCGCGGCGGGCGGCGTCCGGTGAGCTGTCGAAGGAGTACTTCGCGCCTTCGGCTTGGGCGATGACGACGGTCAGGGAATGGGCGACGACGTCGTGGATGTCGCGGGCGATCGAGTTGCGTTCTTCTTCGACGCTGAGCTGTTCGACGGCGCGTTTGCGGTCTGCGTCGAGTTGGCGTGCTCGGAACTCGGCGGCCACGGCGGCGCGCCGCTGGAATCCGATGTAGCCGAATGACCACACCACCAGTGCCGGCGCGGCGAAGATCGCGATACACGTAACCAGAATCTGGACGTCGGGGCGTTGACCCAGTGCCGTGCCTTCGGCTATCGCGTCGGTGAGCCTCCATCCGGCGGCGCAGCACAATGCCATGACCACGACACCGGACCCCAACCTCAGCGCACACCGGGGATGGGATGCGCAGTAGTAGGTCGACGCCGCGAAGGCGATCCAGGTCAGTAGCAGAACCTCCCCGGAGATTATCTGGGTGAGAGCCGACGCAACGGCCAGAACCAGCGCCGCCGTCGGCAGATGGGTACGCAGGGCTGCGGCGATCGCGGCAACGATCCCAGCAGCCACTCCGACAGGCCCGGCGCTGTCGAGCAGTGCTGACACCACGCACACGGCGGCGACCGCCCCGTCGACGTAGGCTGTTCGCCGCGAGGCACTCGGAAGACGAAGCGGGTCGCGAATCATGCCTTCACTGTTACACCACAGCAGGTACACCCGTCGATGCTCCGCCAGACGATATCGGTCGTACGGACGAGCCGATCGGCCTGGCATACATCCCGAGGATGAGATATGTCGCGCCTGCGACGCCGTGAGGAGGAGCCGGATCTCGCGCGACAGGGCGATTTCAAAAATGTTGTTGCGCAATAAAATCGAGACTCGACAGTTGATATTCGCCTACTTCGAGGATCGAGCCCATGTTTCGTTCGTACCTGCACAACACCGTTGTCGCCGCCACCGAGAGCGTCGACACCGACAGGGCAGCCACCGTCGGTGTGGTGATCGTTCTGCTCGTCCTTGCCTCTGCTGCCGCGATTCTGTGGATCGCCGCTGCGGTGAGCATTCTGCGTTCGCAGCGCTACACCACAGCCGGGAAGGCTCTGTGGATTCTCGTCCTCATCGCTCTGCCGCTCCTTGGGGCTCTGGGTTGGTTCTTCTGGGGTCGTCATTCAGCGCTGACGGTGCTAGACAGCGATGCCGCGCACCAGGCCGGGCAGTGATGATGAACCGTCATGCCATGGCGACCGCCGTCGTCCTCGCCGCTACCGTGGTGACGGCATCGGCCTGCAGCGTCACCGACTCCTACACCGTCACCGCGATCGAGACCTTCACCCGGGAAGGGGTGACATGGGGTGACTGTGAGTCCGCATTCGCGACGACGTATCCCACAGTGCCCGCAGTCGATCGTCTCGAATGCGCTTCGGTGAGTGTGCCTGCCGATTACAGCGATCTCGGTGGCCCGACGATCGAGATCGCGATCAGCCGTCTTCCCGCCGCATCGGACCACAGCCGCGGAACGCTGATCGTGAACCCCGGAGGTCCGGGGATAGAAGGTCGATCAATGCCCGCCCTCATCGGCGACACCGCCGGAATGAGCGAGTGGGACATCATAGGTGTGGATGTTCGCGGCACCGGGGCAAGCCCCCGGCCCTCCTGCACCGCCCTCGATGTCCTCACTCCACCGGACGGTGCACCCGAACAGGCTTCGGAGAAGGTCCTCGCGGACCGAGCCCGGGCGTACATCGACGTGATTGCCGATGCCAACCGGGCATGCGCCGACATCGACGGCCCTGTACTGTCCACCTTCACCGTTGCCACCGCTGCCGCCGACCTCGAACAGGTCAGAACAGCGCTGGGCGTCCCGACGATCAGTTACTTCGGCGTGTCCTGGGGCACCGCTCTCGGACTGTCCTACCGGACACTGTTCCCCGAACACCTCGACACCATGGTCCTCGACAGCACCGTCTACCTCGGCGCATCTGCGGCAGAGCAGGACCGAGACCTCGCGGCAGCCCTCGCGGTCGAGCGCGATGCAGAACCCGTGGGCGGCGACCCATCCGGCCAGGTCGAGAGCGGCGATGGTGATGCGGCACCAGAAACCGAACCCTCGGCGCTGCCTGTGCCGACGGATCTGCTGAACCAGCTCACGCTCTCGACCCGCACCGCGTACATCTGCAACGCGCTCGACGCACTCCCACCCGCAGACGCGCAATGGTCCGACCACGTCTCCGCTACGCGCGCCGTCGGACTCTCGATCGACGGCAGGCTTCCCACTCCGGCCAATTCCGAGCTACCCGGTGCCAGTCTGTGCTCGGGATGGCCGACACCCGGATCTCCGCTCGAGGTCTCCGATACCGGCACCCCGCTCCTGCTGGTCGGCCACCGAGACGAAACCGTCACCCCCTACCGCTGGACCACAGTCGCCGCCGAGCGCGCCGGCGCGACCGTCATGACCGCCGACGACGGAAATCACGGATCAGCACTGTTCGGCCCCTGCTCCGCCGCCATCGTCGCCTTCCTCGACAGTGCCCGCACCCCCGCTGCCACCTGCCCGACTCAGTAACGACTCGCCCTCCAAGCCGCCACAACGGTGGAGCTCTGATCCGCCACGTTCGGTGACCGAGCGTGGCGGATCATCACCGCACCGGCATTACCGGCCGATCCCGATAGGAGATCCACCATGACCGACACAAAACCGTCCAAGATCGGCATCACATCATCTGTCGGACAGTCGGATTCGGCGCGCACCCGCCGGGCTCTGCTCACTGCAGCGGCAAATCTGATCAACATCGACGGCACGGTGACCATCACCGGCCTCACCACGGGAACGGGCCTCACCCGCGGAGCCGTCTACGTCCACTTCGACTCCAAAACCGAACTGATACTCAGCGTCATCGACGCTGCCGATGAACAACTGCGCGCCGCCTACGCACCCGAAGCGGCGGTCGATCGATTCCGGGACGCTGCAGCGATCATGAAGGACTTTCTCGACCGGCTCGCAGCGGACCCGATCCTGCGCGCAACATGCGCACTGTGGACCGACCGAGATTTCGCGCGCGCCGCACGCGCTGCCACGCGAGAACCGTTGCGACTCGAGAGCATGAGAACCTCGCTGGGCACGGCCTGGACGGTCCTGATGCTGGCCGGAGCGTTGATGGCTTGGGCGTCGTCATCGTCCACACCGGAAACCAGTACGGGCCCCGCGTGGAGGTCACCGACTTCGCCCGGTTCGACGAACAGCTCGCAACGAACAGAAGCAAAATCACGCGACTGCTCGACGAGCACGGCACACGCCTGCGCAATATCGACGGAGTCGGCCCAGTCCTCGCTGCCCGCACTCTAGGCCGCAGCGGCCGCGCCAGCCGATTCCCCACCGCCGCTGCGTATGCCAACTACACTGGCACCGCACCCGTCCAGATCGCCAGCGCCGACGCCTCTCATCACCGATTGTCGAGATTCGGCGATCGGCAACTGAACTCCGCCATCCACACGATCGCCATGATCCAGATCCGGATGCCGTCGAGTGCTGGACGGGCGTTCTACGACAAGAAAATCGCCGAAGGAAAATCACCCCGATCAGCTGCCCGCGCACTTAAACGCCACCTCGCCACACACCTGTGGCGGGTCACGCTCGCCGATGAAAAACGGAGCATTCGAGCCGCATCGAGAGAATCCCTCACTGCCGCTTGACAAATAGAGAGGCACTAGACCTCGACGGCGGCGCGTCGCTCAGCTTCGCTGGTGTATTCGCGGGAGTACAGCAGTTCTTCGGCGAGGATGCGGTTGTATCGTTCAACCTTCCCGTTGTGTTTCGGTATGTACGGCTTGATCCGGTAGTGCCGCGTTTCTCGCAGTGAAGACGTGAACTCTGTTGCCCGATAGCATGATCCGTTGTCGGTAATCACGCGCTCGATTCGGGTGATGCCGTGTGCGGCGAAGAAGAGTCGGGCGTTGTTCATGAAATCGATGGCTGTTGCTGCGGTTTCGTTGTCGCGGGCCTCGGTGTACGCCAGGCGGGTGTTCCCGTCGATCGCGGAATGCAAATAGGTGTACCCGACCCGGGCCTGCTTGTTCTTCGTTTTCCGACGCTGCGATCGTTTGGCCTGCCCGGAGCCGCGGCCGTGGGCACGCCACCCTCCACCGTCCGGGATCTTCCCGACTTTCTTAATGTCGACATGCACCATCTGACCAGGCCGTTTCGCGACGATGACCTGCGGTTTTCGGTTGGTTTCGCCGTTCGGGTCGATGAACCGGCGACGATTCAGCCCGAGGTTCCGCAGGATTTTCGTGACCGTTCGACGGGCAATGGTGATGCCGTCGGTGCGCAGTTCGAACGTGACTCGCGAGGCCGACCACTTCCGGGTTCGTCGCATCGCTTCGATCTCGGCCACGACCTCTGCTGCTGTGGCAGTCGGGTGGCGTTTCGGTGTACTGGATCGGTCCTGTAGTCCCAAGTCACCATATTTGCGATACCGGTTGACCCAGGTGGAGGCGCATTGTCATGAAATCCCCATTTCGGCGGCGACGTGGGCGATCAGACGACTCTGGCACCGCTCGATCAGGCGTCGTCTTCCTTCCACCGTGAGTGGGGCATTACGGTGTGTCACAGGGCTGGCCCTTCTTGCTCGAGAACGGCTATGTCGCAACTCCCATTCTCGCGCCGAGGACCAGCCCGGCTACTTCAGTCCCACGTCAGCAACGTCCATACCCACAACAGCTAGCCAGTACTGACAGCACGGCCCATAGAAGGGCGCAGGGCTACAGACACTTCGAACGAGAAACCCCTCGTCGAAACCGCCCGTCGTTGTTTCAGTTCATATTTCGGCAGCCATTCACGTCGGAAACTCCACGTGGGCCCAGCTTGAGTGGAAAGCAGCCGAGCGCAGCATCTGCAATCGGGGTGGGTGGGTCTGCGTTCTGGCGTTCGTTCGACCATCTCGTGGTTCGCTCAGTGCGCACCCCGCCCGCGCACGCGAAACCAACGAACAATTTCGAACGCGGCCCACGCCAACGCAGCGAAGCCAAGAGTGAAGTCAGGTGTCATGAAGCGTGTCCACCAAGACAGCGGTGGGTTGGTGTTTCTTGTCGGGATATTCGGAATGTGGTCGGCTATCGAGTGTGCCGTATTTCGACAATGGCATTTTCGTATTGTCCGCAATTTCTTTTGCGGTAATGATCGCGACTGGTGCCGCCCTCGTATTCCGAGCAGTGACTCGTCGAGCAGTTTTGCGATATTTCGTTATCGTCTTCTCCACTGTGCTGCGACATCACCGATTCCGACGGAGAAACAGGTGTCGAGGTCCTGACCGGGCCGGCGACGGAGATACGCGCCCTTTGCCGAACCGCGATGGAATGGGACCGAGTGATTCCCCAGGAGCATCGTCGGGGAATGGGGATATCGTCCACTGACTGTGCGGATGCCCTGACCTGGTGAGCTAAAATCGCAAGAAATGTGTTTCCGGTCACGGCCCCTGGAGGTGTGGAAGATGGACTCGGGTCTGACTGTCGAGGATTACGAGCGGATCTTTCGCGTACTCGAACGTGTCGAGCAGTCGTCAACTTTGACGCAGTTCCGACACAGCACGCTCGATGCGTTGGCGACGGAGTTTGGTCTGAGGAACACCACCTGCCTTTCTGGTGCCACATTTGACGCAATTTTCGATGACGCGTCCCCTGTGCTTGTGGGCCGAATGGTTCCGTTGTACCGCGAGTACCGGGCGGGGTGGAGCGCACATGACGCCTTCCGGTTACCAGAAGCGCGGGCACGTCTGGAACGTAGCTGCGTGCTATCGGTGTCGGAGCTTTCGGTGCTACCGGAGCCGACTCGGGACTATCTCGATCACTTTTTGGGGGGGAACGGCATCGCGGACACGTGCACGATTCACCTTCGACATCATTCAGGGCACAGTCTGATCGGCTTGTTCACTGACAGCGGCCCGATCAATGCCCATGACAAGTTGGCGCTTCGTGTTCTAGGACAGCATCTTTCTGCGCTCAGCCGATACGTTCCCACCACGGACAGTGCCATCTCTTGTTTCGCGCGACTGACCCCCCGTCAGATGGAAGTCGTCGGGTTGGTTGCACAAGGCCTCACCAACCTCGAAATCGCCGGGGTGCTTGTCCTAGCCGAGGGTTCGGTCAAGAAACATGTCAGCCGCATTCTCGCCGAAACGAAATGCCGATCGAGGACCGAGTTGACCCTTGCCTACATGTCTCGCTCCCCCTCGGCGTAGATCTCGCTGATGCTGCCCGTTGCATCTACCTTTGTGCGGAAGTCACTCTCGACCGACCGGCAGCCTTTCGAACAAGTGCGGACAACCGCAACACCGGTAGATCGAACCGGGCGGCAAACGTGTTGGCTTGCAATATTGTTGCGACTTCGCCGTCATCGCTGTCGATGAGGTGATCGTAAGCGAAACCCAGCCCGATTTCACTGTTCGCGAGAATATCGACTACGGAGGTTTCCGCATTGACGTTTTGGTCGTCTTGGCGGATTCGTATCGGTACAACGTGTCCGGGTCGGTGGAAGTCAGCTGCGCCGGCACACGGGTCCAGCAGTTGTTGGATGGTTGCGGTGCGGTCGGCCGCGGAAATACCCGTGGTGATGCCCTCAGCGGCATCGACCGTCACACAATAAGGGTTTTGCACTTCCTGCCTGTGTACCCACTGCGGCAACAAAAGCAGTTCTTCACACCGATCCTCGGTCAATGCGGTCCGAAGAAAACCAGATCCGTGACGTATCAGGAACGCCACGGCCGCGATGTTCACCGCTTCTGCGGGCAAGACCAGTAAATGTTCACCACTGGCGGATCGATCATCGATGACCAGTATCGGTGTCCCGCGCGGTGCCGACCTTGTATCGGAGCCGAACAGATCATTGGTCATCGAAGCTCATCACCCGCCCATATCGGCCCCGGTGAAAAATCAGCGGTTCCATAGTTTCGTCCGATGTAAGTTCTCGAACGCGCGCAGTGACGATCAGGTGGTCACCGCCCTCTTGAACGTTCTCGACCTCGGCGTCGATCCAGGCGCAGGCCCTGTCGAGTCGGGGTGCGCCGCCGTGTCCCGGCAAATATGCAACGCCGTCGAATTTGTTTCTCCCCGACATTGCGAATCCATTGGCGATCTGCTGTTGTTCAGCGCTGAGAATGTTCACACACAACTGCCCGACCTGTTCGATTTGGGGCCAACTGGTCGATTTTCGTGAAGGCATGAAGGCGATCAGCGGAGGTTCCAGCGACAACGACGAGAAGGACTGGCAAGTGAATCCGACCGGCCCATCCGTTGTGGCGGCGGTGATGACGGCGATACCACTGGCGAAGTGCCCCAAGACTGATCTGAAGTGGCCTCCATCGAAAGATCCGCCCCGTGGTTGTCCGGCATCGGGAACGCTTCGTGTGATGTGCGCTTGTACCCGTTCTCGAGCAGGATCGGTCCATCCCCGACTGGCCGAGTAGTCAAGCATCGCCGTCCAGTCCGCGTGGACGTAGCGCGCACTACTGGCGCTGACGAGCGACTGAAGGCGGGCGGTGGACAGTATGGCTTTGTGTTCGCCTGAGGTCTCGACGACGGTACCGAGTTCGGCTGCGACAAGTTGTCTGTGGTCGTCGTCGGCGTTCGGCAGGATTGACTCGACACTGAGCCGGCCCAAGTCCTCGGGATCGACGACGACGACCCCTTGCTCCGAAATTTGTAGTCTCACAGGTCAATCCTTTCCACAGTATCGAATGACAGCCGAAGTTCTCTTTTGAGCAACTTTCCACTCGCATTGCGAGGGAGTGTGTCGACGAAACGAATACGCTTCGGGATTTTGTACGGTGCCAAAGATGTTTTTGCGTGGGCGATCAGCTCTGCTTCATCGACTGTGCGGTCGGTGACGACAAAGGCGGTCACGGCTTCGATCCACCTGTCATCGGGGGTTCCCAGAACGGCAACTTCAGTGACTGCCGGATGGGTGTACAACGCGTCTTCGACTTCGCGGGAGGCAACCAGAACTCCTCCGGTATTGATGACATCCTTGATTCTGTCAACGACAGTGATGTATCCCTCGGCGTCGATCTCGACCAGGTCGCCCGAGTGAAACCAGCCGTCGCGGAATGCGTCTGCAGTCTCCGCCGGCTGTTTCCAGTAGCCCAGACATAACTGAGGAGAGCGGTAGAGAATCTCTCCACGTTCTCCAGGCTCGACGTTGTCGCCGTCGGCATCGACGACACGAATTTCGACATTGAGTACCGGCCGGCCACACGAGGTCGGCCTCAGGTGATGTTCCTCCGGGCGAAGGACGGTGGCGACGGGACCGAGTTCGCTCTGCCCGAATGCGTTGTAGAAACCTAGCTCGGGAAGAGCAACTTGCAATGTGGCCAGCACCGGTTGAGGCATGATCGAGGCACCGTAGAGAGCCTTGCGCAATGTCGACAGATCTCGCAGTTCGAAGTCGGGATGCTGGGACAGTGGAACCCATACCGTAGGTGCGAGGAAGATTGCTCCGATGGAACGCGCTTCGATGGTCTTGAGGATGGTCGGGATGTCCGCCGCCTCGAGAAGGTGATTGATTGCTCCGACAGCGAGATAGGGAAGCAAATAAATGTGCATGCCAGCAGAGTGATAAAGCGGCATTGCGTGCAGCGGCGTGTCGCCTTCGGCGTAGTCGAGTGCGTGTATCGCCGAAGCGTATTCGTGCACGAGCGCACGATGAGTCATCATGGCACCTTTGGGCTTCGAGGTGGTTCCCGAGGTGTAGAGGAGCTGAACAATATCGCGGTCGTCGACGTGGCGGTCGATGGTGGGGACAGGCCCGGATTGAACCTGAGCCAAAAAGGAGTGCTCCTCGCTGTGCAAGGGAAGGTTCGGCACCGAGCACACATCGCCGACACGGTCCGCTAGGTCCGGGTCGGACAGGACTAGTTCGGCCTCGGACTGGTCGAGGATGTAAGAAAGCTCGTCCCCGGACAAGGCGTAATTGACCGGCACGTTCACCAGTCCTGCGCGAGCGCAGGACAGGAATGCGATGAGATAAGCATCCGAATTGCGGCCGTAGGTCGCAACTTTGGCTTGTGGAGCCAATCCGAATTCGGTAAGAAAGGCTGCGCCGCGACTGACGGCGTTGTCGAGTTCGCGGTATGTCCACACTCGATCGGCGAAGTGAAGAGCGTTCCGCTGAGGAGTGCGGCGTGCGCTTCGAGCGAGCACGTCATCGACGGTGCTCGAACGTGTTTCCGGCGAGGCCAGCGGTGTGTGCGTCGGTGTCGTCATCATCGTCAGTTCGTTGCGTTCTTTTCAGCCGCGTACTTGTCCGTCATGTGGGCGACGGCGTTGAGCTGCGCTGCAGCGTGGCCCTCGCGAGACTGACGCGCCAATTCTGCTGCGAGGAGGGTGGACTCGGACTGATTCTGGAAGTGGGGCACCACCTCGCGCATGAAAATTTCGTAGGACTTCTTCGTCGCGTCGGTGTCCGCCCAGTCGTGCGCCATCAGTAGCATGCTGCCGAACCCGCCCGACTGATCGACGAGTCGTTGTACTTGTTGGCGCGCTTGATCTGCGGTGCCGATGACACCGATTCCCGAGGTGTTGATGAAGTCGATCATTTCTTTGAGATTTCCACCTGACACAGCCATCTGGGGGAAGGCCGCGACGTGCTGGAAGTAGTCAAACCAATGCTCGATGCCGTATTCGACATCCTTGTAGGCCTGCTCCACCGTCTCTGCGATGTGGAACGGGCCAACCAGACGCCATCCCGATCGATCGACCGGCTGCCCGAAGGCCGCGGCACGCTCGGCCACTACTTGCCAATGGTGAGCGAGCGCATTGAACCCGTCTGCGGTCAATGTCGCACCGATACTGAGAAGTCCGAGTCCGTACTTTCCGGCCAGCCGCGCCCCTGTGGGAGACGCCACTGCCGCGACACAAATGCCGAAAAGGGGATCCGAGTAGGGTCGCAATTGCAGCCGAGCATCGTTGAGCTGGTGGGTCGGCGTCGTCGCGGTCACCGTTTCGCCGGCCAGCAAACGCAGGATGATGTCGAGATTCGGCTCGAGCATCTCCCTGGTCTGGACTGGATTGAGCCCGATCATGGCTGAGTCGGTTGGCAGCGACCCCGGCCCCACGCCGAGCATCACACGGCCGCGCGTCATGTGATCGAGTTGAACCAGACGATCCGCAACCCAGAGCGGATTGTGGTACACCACCGATGTCACACCAGTACCGAGCTTGATCGACGATGTCCTCGCCGCTGCGGCAGCAATAAACAGTTCCGGCGATCCGATGATTTCCGAGCCGGCTGAATGATGTTCGCCGATCCAGGCTTCGTCGTAGCCCAAGCGGTCGAGGTGTTCGACGAGCTGCAGATCGGCCTCAATGGCGGCAGTGGGATTGATTCCGGGCTTGTGCACTGGGGCGATGAACGCCCCGAACTTGAGCTTCGACATTGGTGTTCCTCAGATGTTGGCCGATACGTCCCTGAAAATGTGGTCCGCACCACATTTGTACGTGAGGCAATGCACCAAATGCAGTGCACGAAAGGGGACAGAAAGTGTCCCCTTTCGTGCACTGCGCAGACGCCCGACTGCGCCTACCTTGTGACTCAAACCACAAACAGAAAGGCGGGCAATGAACCGTTTCGCAAACAAGGTTGCTTTGGTCACCGGGGCAGGATCGGGAATCGGCGCTGTCGTGGCCGAAGCGCTCGTAGCCGAAGGTGCATCAGTCGTACTGTTCGACCTCAATCCTGCCGGACTCGCCAAAACCGCAGAAAAGCTAGGATCCCAAGCAATTACGGTGACCGGCGATGTGACCAACGACGACGATGTCGCCGCAGCCGTCGCTGTCGCAGTTTCGCAGTTCGGTGGATTGCACACCGCGTTCAATGTCGCCGGCGCCGTTCGAATCGGAAATATCATCGACATCGATCCCCTGGACTGGCAGTTCACCGTAGACGTGGTACTTAAGGGCACATTTCTGACCACGCGGCACGCCGCCCGCGCCATCGCGAACACCGGCACCGGCGGTTCAATAGTCAACGTCTCCTCCCTCAACGCCCACGTCCCCCTCATCGGAGGGAGCGCCTACGCGTCAGCGAAGGCAGCGGTGGAGAGTTTCACAAAATGCTCCGCTCTCGAATTCGCCGCCGCGGGAACTCGAGTCAACGCGGTATTACCCGGTTTGGTCGACACCCCGATGACACGGGACTTGCTCGCCATCGACGCAGTCGCACAGGATTACTACAAGCGAATTCCGGCACGGCGGGCCGCAGCTCCTACAGAAATCGCCGACAGTTGCCTGTACTTGGCCAGCGATCAGGCCACCTATGTCAACGGAACCAGTCTGGTGGTCGACGGCGGCTGGGAGATCACCAACTACCCGGACCTGAGCTCGCTCGCCTGATCACCGCTTACTGACGAAAAGGACCCCATTGTGAGCGAGACAGAAATTTCTTACGCACCGCGTCGAGTGGCCGTCGGTGAGATCACCATGAGTGTCATCGACGAAGGCCACGGTCCCGCGGTGCTTCTCCTCCACGGCTTTCCGGACCGCGCATTGATGTGGCGGCACCAGATTCAAGATCTCGTTGCGGCCGGATACCGTGTCATCGCACCTGACTTGCGCGGTTTCGGCGACAGCGACCGCCCTACCGACCTCACGTCATACTCGGCACCCGCGCTTCTCGGGGACGTGCTCGGACTGCTCGACGAACTCGACATTGACCAGGTGCACGTCGGGGCACACGACTGGGGCGCCCTCCTGGGCTGGGTGCTGGCAGGTAGTGCACCGGACCGGGTGCGGTCGCTGGCAGTGTTTTCAGTGGGACATCCCCGCGCGTTCGCTGGTGCAGGGTTCGAGCAAAAGCAGCTGTCGTGGTACATCCTCTGGTGGCAGTCCCTCGGTGTCGCCGAAAGCCAATTGCCGCAGCAAGCTTGGCAGTGGTACCGCGACTGGGCTTACGCCGGCATCGATCGCTACGCTGATCAAGATCTTGATCGCCAGCTCACCGATCTCGAACGCCCGGGCGCATTGACCGCTGGCTTGAGCTGGTATCGAGCCAACCTCACGCCGGCAGAATTTGCCGAATCGGATTGGGTTGCGCTCGCAGACCTCCCCGCCATAACCTGCCCTGTCCTGGGCGTTTGGGGTGACCGCGAGATGGCACTGACTGAGAGACAGATGACCGACTCCGCCCGCTACGTCAGCGGTCCGTGGCGATACGAAAGAATCACCCGAGTCGGACACTGGATACCCGCTCATGCTCCCGAACGCGCATCGCAGCTGCTCCTGGATCACTTCGGATCGGCCGAAAACACGATCGGATAGTCGCATATCGACCCGTAGTCGCCCAGGACGGCCGTTGGCGCGCTGTCGAGGAAGCTCGACGGACGCTGCGCACCTCGAATCCGAAATTTTCAGCCACCTCGGAGAGCCTCGGTTTCCCTCTCCGGTCGTAATCGATGACCCACGACCCGCGCCGAGGGATGACGTAAACGCGAATGGGTTATGAAGAATCGCTTGCGTCATCCTGCCAATAACAGCGCACCACACAGCCTGACTGCGGATCCATTCTGGTACCACTACGCCGATCAGCAGGGGCGACATTGTATAGCTGAGAACAAAGACCTGACTGTGGCAAGTGCAGGTCTGCGCCCCATGCCGCGGCCCACACGGCGAAGTGATTTCGTCCGGCAAACTTTCCCCACTATCCAGACGAGAGAAGAATGAAACCTACAACCGACAGAAATTTCCACGGCATGACGGCCGTCATGTCCGGGGGCAGCCGCGGAATCGGGCTAGCGATTGCCACGGAATTGGCACGTGGTGGGGCAAATCTTGTACTGCTGGCCAAAACGGACAGTCCCGATCCACGCTTACCTGGAACCATCCACACCGCAGTCGAAGCAATCGAGACGGCCGGGGGCCGCGCGGTCGGGGTCGTTGGTGACGTGCGTAACGATGCAGACGTACAACGGGCTGCGGCGGCTGCAGTCGAGACCTTCGGCGGTATCGACATCTGCATCAACAATGCCAGCGTCCTCAATCTCGCCAAGACCGAGGATCTTCCGCTGAAACAATTCGATCTCATCCAACAGGTCAATGTCCGCGGAACTTTCGCGTTGACCCAAGCGTGCCTGCCGCACCTGAAGAAGTCGCAAGTCGCCCACGTCCTGACACTCTCACCACCCCTGAACATGGCGACCGAATGGCTGGGCAAGCATCCCGGTTACATGCTCGGAAAATACGGAATGTCTCTGTTAGCGATGGGATTTGCGGAAGAGTTCCGCGAATACGAGATCGCGAGCAATTGCCTGTGGCCTGAAACCACGATCGCCACCGCCGCAGTGAAAAACCTCCTCGGCGGCTATGAGGGCACCTCACATGCACGCAGTCCGCAAATCATGGCCGACGCCGCAGCAGCGCTGCTCTCACGCTCCCCCGGTGACCTCACCGGACAAACGCTCCTCGACGTAGAGGTGCTCCGCGACGCCGGAATTACCGATCTGAGCGTCTACGGTGGCACCGAACCGCTCGACTACGACATATTCGTCGACCGCGCCTGACCAATGATGCCGGTGAGCTGGACGAAATGCCTTGGCATTCACTCTGAACGGACGAATCCCAAGGCATTTCGCGAGCCCGACAGCACGCCGCATTCCCATATGTGGCATGTCAATCTCTACCCCGAAGATCCTGACAGACACGCCAGCAGTCGCTGAGCGTGATCCCTGGGACTAGATGAAGAACCGAAGGAGAACCCCGATGCGTGCAGCTATGTACTAGGGAGACAGAAACGTCAAAGTAATCGATGTTCCCGAGCCAACCCCCGGACCTGGGGAAGTCAAAGTCAAAGTCGGCTTCAACGGTATCTGCGGCTCGGATCTTCATGAGTACTACGGCGGCCCCCTGTTCATCCCCGTAGAACCTCACCCGCTCCCCAAACAAAAACTTCCCCTCATACTCGGGCACGAATTCTCCGGGACAGTCGTCGAGCTCGGTGAAGGCACTGAGGGATTCACAGCAGGTGACAGGGTCACCGTTTAACCGATCTATCGATGCAACACCTGCATTCCCTGTACCGGCGGCAACTACAACACCTACCGCCAAATAGGATTCCGCGGCTTGATGGCGGATGGTGGCATGGCCGAATACAGCATTGTGCCAGTACATATGCTGCAGAAACTACCTGCTGATCTCCCCTTAGAATTAGGCGCTCTCGTAGAACCGATGGCCGTCGCCTATCACGCGGCCAGGCTTGCTGCAGTCAACGCCAGGGACGAGGCAGTCATTCTCGGTGCGGGACCAATTGGAATCGGACTGTGGGTCGCACTAAAAGGCCTGGGACTGGAAAACATCACAGTGGTAGAAGCCTCAGCAGATCGACGAAACGCAATCGCCAATCTGGGCGCGACCGTATTGGACCCCACAGTCGACGACGTCACTGCAATTGTGATGGCTTCGACGAACGGTAATGGCGCCCGCGCAGTGTTCGACGCCGCAGGAGCCCCTGCCGCAGCAGCGACGGGATTGTCATGCCTCGCGCCCAGATCACTATTCATCGCTGTTGCCGTGTACGAGAAAGCGATTGAGACCCCGTTGGTCAATCTCATCCTCGGAGAATCATACATTCAAGGATCTCTCGGATACACATCCGTGCGTGGTCGACGGTCTCGGTGTCACAAATCGGTACAGTGCATCAAGTACGGTGTTTTGTGCAGGTGTTGATACATTTCGCAGCGCAGGCGCTACCTTGAAGACTGCCGTGGACGTTCGTAGAGAAGCTTCGTTACCGCCCCTACACGTCGGCATGGAATGGTCGGCCGATTGCGAACAACTTCTCGTGCACATTCCCCGGGGCGCAGTGCAGTCGACCGCGGAATCGGAGCCCGGTCCATCGTCCGATCCTGTCGTATTGCACCCACTGGTGGACGTGAACGCACCCACGATGTCGAGCTGGATGAGAATCGTGCATCTTGCCTGCGACGAGGCCGAACGAGAAATCGGATCCTCTCCTCACCCGATGGCCGCGCGTCACTTCGAGCATGTTTCTCGCCACCGGACTGCTTGCAGCGCAACCGAACACTTCCCCACAGTCGCCTCAACCGACGCGACCGCACTGATGTCCCGAGCCCACGCAGCGCTTGAACGCCGTCTCGACAAGGAGTTTGAAGCGCCTGTACTTGCATGGTGGCGGTTTCGTTCTGGGCACATTGGACGGCGCCGACGGCTTTTCAAGCTCGACCGATGAGCCGGGAAACAACGCTGTCGCCCTTCGCACACAGCGGATCGCCCGCCCGTACTCGTTTCGGGCGAGGCGCAATAGAAACTGTCCCGGCCGAGGTCGAATGCCTAGGGTGCTGCCGGGCGGTCGTCCTGTCCACGCCTCACCAGCACGACGAAGCGACCGACCTGCTCGACAGCACCGAGAAAGACCTTCAAAGCTTCGCGTGCGCTCAGTCGGGCAACAGCTTCACCGTCAAGTTCCTCGCGATCAGCCACGGCGGGACAGCGTTACCGGCCGCGATGTCCTCACCGGAACACTGAAGGTTGTTTCGTAGCTGCGGCGACGATCTCGACGTTGACGGATCGGGTTTCGACATCCACCCCTCCTGATCTGAGGCACCGGCATCCTGTCCCCAGCCCGGTTACTGTGAACCCTTGACCACGCTGTTGTCCAGCCGCGGCGTTTCGCCGACACAGACCATGGGATCGTAAATCCTTGCAGCGCAACAATTTCTGGCCTCGACAACGGAATACTGGCCTCTTCAGAGGTAAGTGGTGAGGATGTTGTCCATGCACCGCTCTGCTAGCGCGGTAATCGTCAGAGCGGGGTTGACCAGAGCAGACGATCCAGGAAGCAGCGCGCCGTCGATCACGAACAGATTCGAATATCCCTCGACCTTGCCCTCGAAGTTACAGGCCTGCCCCATCACCGCGCCGCCCAGTCCATGCCATGTGCAACCTGAACCGAAATCCCCCAAGCGGGTGTAAATGGGGATTCCCGTCACGGGCGAGCCGAATCGCGTCTCGGTGCGGTCGTGGAAACGGCCCGCAAAGTTCCGCGCGCGTGCATCGACGTCACTGTTCGCCTCACCATAGGGATAGTTGAGTTCGGCTCTACCCGAAGCGGGGTTGTAGTCGACGCTGCCGCGCTCATTGGTGATGACCTGGATCAGATTGGCCATAGTGCCGCCACCTGCGATATCAGGGAAAGGAGAAGCTTCCCACGAGATGGAGACCGGCCCCTCAGGGTTGTCGTCGTCGTACATAACCGCGACACCGGGGCCGCCTTGTTTGGCACCGCAGTCGCGCCGCAGCAACGTTCGCGAGAGGAGGAAGTCGCCGTTGGTTCCGTATCCCTTACCGACCTGGTCATTCAACCGAGGCAGAGTGCCCTTCGCCTTCGCAGTGACCAAAAGAGAGGTGGTGTAGAACGAACCAGCAGCCATGAACACATAGTCAGCAACAACTGTCGTACGCTCGACCACCGCACCCGACTCGTCGATTCTGTTGACCGACACCTCGAAGCGGTCCTGTCCGGACACCTCCCGGATTTCGGTCACCTCGTGCAGCGCACAAATCGTCACATTTCCGGTTGCCTCTGCGGCCGGCAAGTAATTGCGGTCGACGCTGTTCTTCGCGCCGGAATTACTGCCGTACGGACCTTCGCCGATCGAGTACGACGCAGGCGCACGCCCTCCCAACTCGTCACGGACGACATCCCAGTCCACACAGAAATCGTGAAGCACCGGTTCGCCACCGAAATCCTCGATGTAGTCGAGCCAGGCGCGCGCGCCGCGGTAGTTGGGGTGGGCGAGTAGATCCGCAGGCAACGGCGAAGTGCCCAGCATCCCCTTCGCGCGGGGGTAATAAGTACGGTCCATCTCCCCGTAGTCGATCTGCGTAGGAAAGACCTGGACGAAGTCCTGGCGCCGAGGCTGCGGGGTAAATGCACCAAATGCGAGCGACCCGCCACCGACTCCCGAGCCGTAGAGGGCGTCGATCCCATTGCCTCGCACTCGATCGATGAGACCCGGGTAGCGGTCGATGTGCGTGAACTTGGTCAGCGGATTAATCGGCGGATGATCTGCGAACCAGGCAGAACGGCGATCAGGCTCGTTGATCGTGCAGAACGTGGAACCAGCGGGGTCGATCGGCCACCGGCGTCCGCGTTCGAAGACCGTCGTCCGTACACCCGCCTGCCCTAGTCTCAGCGCAGCCACTGCCCCACCGAATCCGCTACCGATCACCACCGCAGTCTTTTCTCGGCGTGTCTGCGCAGGCGTTTGCGCCTGCGCGCCCGCCGGCGACCCGAGAGCTTGACCAGCAGCGAACGCGCCGAGGCTGAGCGCGGCGCCCCGAAGGGCGGAGCGGCGATTCAGCGTTGACAGGTAACGCGATTCGTTGATGGGCATGCCGGAAATGTACACGCTTGCATGATTGCCAGGCGGAAACTGCGACTCAAAAGTGAAGCACCCTTACAATTCCGGACTGCGGTGCACTGGAGTTACAAGCCGTTCACTGGAGCTACACCAACTGCGTAGGTGCGAACGCTTCCGAGGCATTCGAATAGGTCGGATCCCTTTGGTGGTAGAGGTGGTTCGTTGATCTAGTCCAATACAACTTCGATTCTTCGACGCGCTTTCCAGAGCGGCTACCGTGTGAGGGCGAAGACGCGAGCTTCACACGAGCGAGGATCGACGGCTTTTCCAGCATTCTGGTTCACTACTGCTGCGTATTCCGGTCACCGCTGACCCCTCCCGAGGCGGGGGAATCATCAGGAGTACCACATCATCCTCCGCCCTATAGGACGAAGCACCCACCACAAAAGGACGAAACACCTCAACCACAACCGATCGTGACACGTACAGTCGAAATGTAACGTCAGGGAGCAGTTGCCGGCGTCTACCAGCCTCGTCGGTCCCCTCTTTTGTGTGGCCGTCGAGGCTGCCTACCCAGCGGGACCCGATCATTCGCGCAGCGCGATGGGCGCCGAAGGCATACGCGACAACGGCTTCCGTGAGGGACTATTAATCCGCTCTCGCCCTGGCCGCCCCCATCGAGTGACGGATAGCGAAGCCCAAGCCACCCGAGACCAGAGTTCGCGTAAAATACTCCAACACAGCACTTTCGGACAATTTGGACATCAGATGCGAATGTGACCTCGCCACCCACCGCCAATCACAGCCAGGGAAACGCCCCTCATCGGTACGGCACTAATTTCCATATCCGTAACGATGAACATCTGTAACACGGCGCAGCAGAACGGTATACATAGTTCGTGCATCCGCCTCCCCACACCGACACCGACAACCAACCTCCTGCGCGCTGCCGACCCCACCCGGTCCGAGCACTAGGCGACAAATCCCGACCAGCACCAGCGAACCGATGAGCCGTCCCCGCCGCGACAACGATCGCACCGAACCGCATTACACCGCCACAAACCCCCACGAACACAACACAACCCGACCCGAACGCCCACACGCCAGACGCACATACGCCACCCCACACCCCGACGTCGTCGCAGCAGCAGAATTCCTCCTCACACAACCCGACGCCCACCTCTACCGCCGCCACTACCTCGAGCTGATCACCTACACCCCAAATGCCGACGGCACCACCACCCCCGACTACACAGCCGCCGAAAACTACCTCCTCACCACCGCCGCCAAACGCAGAAAAACACTCGCCCGCGACTCCACACCCACGGACAGATGAAGCACCGACATCGACGCGCTCCACTCGGTCCGACAGCGTTACTCGGGGCGACGGTTTGGGACTGTCAGATAAAAGGTTGATCCAGTCTTGGTACGACACGCCGAGGAGAGCTTGCAGGGAAGGATCGATCATGACCGAAACACTGGATCCCACGGCGGACGAGGTGGATCTTCAAACAGCTGGCCGAGCAACTTCTGGCACAAGTCAAGGAGCAGGGCGTAGAGCTGATGGGCCCGCGCTGGCTGCTCAATCAGCTCACCAAGAAGGCCCTCGAAACCGCGTTAGATGCCGAATGCCCGAGCACCTCGGCTACGAAAGGCACGATACTGCCGGCCGATGTAGCGGCGATTCCCGCAACGGCACCCGATTCAAGACCGTGCTCACCGAGGTCAGGCCGGTCGAGATCGATGTCCCGCGGGACGTCGATTCCTCGTTTCACGCCACAGATCGCCCGTGAAGCGGCAACGACGCCTGACCGGGATCGACGGGGTCTATCTCGCTAACGGTGTTTCGGCGGGTTTTCCATCAGTAAGTTTCCGAT
>NZ_JASDCV010000043.1:0-25408 GCF_030407755.1 Rhodococcus sp. APC 3903 | reverse complement strand
CCACCCCATCCACCCCCTCAACGTGCGAGAACTGTGGGCCGCAGAACAACTCCCCACCACCGAACTCATCGCAGCGCATTCCCCGCACGAGGACGGTCACTGGGAAGTCCTCAACACTGCCCTGGAGCTGATCACCGACGGCCTCGACCACTGCAACGGACTCGAGACCTCCGGGATCGAAGCAGTCACATCAGCATTCACCGCCGTCATCACCGCACAGGACGCTGCCACCGCCCGCGCAACGATCACTGCGGCCGTCGAACACTGGATTCATCCCACATGCACCAACGCATCATCAGCTTCCACACAGTTGGGGGCAGCATCATGACAACCACACGACATCGCTCGCCGCTGATCGAATCCATGATCAGCACCGCCTCCACCGCGCTCCTGAAAGAAGTAGGCATCACCTTCCCCACCGACGCCGAGATGGCCGAGGTACGCCAACTCGCCGAATCGATCGTCCGGGACACCGTCGACGCACTCGCCGGACCTCGCGAGTTGTCGGTCGGGTTACGCGACAACCTCATCGACGTGGCAGATCTCGTTGCCTCCGATCCGGAAACTGCGTCGGTCGATCAGATTCACGAAGTCGCGGTTGCGCTGCGCGGGCTTCTGGATCTGCACATCCCCGTTCGAACGAATCATTCGTGATTGCGCTCGGTCTCGCTGTCGCGTTGGGGTGTGCCGGTGTTGTGGGAGCGGTGTTTTCGCTTCGCCCCACACGTTCCTGACATTCGAATAGACAGATCCGCACATCGGGGGCCAGCGCCCGTCACAGACCGCCAGCGGCAACTGCTCTCGATAAACACCCGGACTGACCCGAACACCGCCGAAAAGAGAGGCCCCGCCACCACCCAGCCTGACATCCGAAAAACCTTGACACACAACTCCATAGACGCAGTCCAGAAACGACGAAACCCCCTTACGGGGGTTCGCCACACACTGAGCCAAATCAACAGCAAAGCCATGCCCGGCTCGCTGTCACTGATGAAGCCGAAGTAACCGCTCCGCCTTCTGTACTGCACTACTTCTTCACTCACATGAAGGGATTTACCTGTGACAGGTACATCTCAGGGTAACGCACACCCTGAACCAGCTTCAACACTTCCACACAACACAATCCTCGACGGCTCACCATCAACGCGCCACACCCCAGTCTCCGACGACGAATGGGCCCACGCCGTACAACAAGCCACCCAAAACGTCACCCGCATCGAAACACTCAACCGTGCAAGCAACCAACACGGAAACTCATGGTCCCTCCCCATCCCCGACGGCACCTACAGCCGTACCCCCACCTGGACCAGCCGCACACACTGGCAACACCAAGTCCGCACACTCCTCAACTCCCCCACCGGCACGAAACTCTGCACAAACCACACCATCAGCACCGAAGCCGTCTTCGCCGTCGCCGTCATCCACGCCTCCCTCGCCGAAAGCGCAACCGGACGCTCAGTGACCGCCTCACGCGAGACCATCGCCCGCCGTGCAGGAGTGAGCACCTCCACCGTCAAACGCGCCCGACGAGTCCTCACAGCCCTCGGCGTCGCAGTAGAACTCGTCCGCGGCCGCTACCTCAGCCGCCTCGAAGCCATGGCCGCAGAATCACACCACGGCTACCGCCAATTCCGTGCAGCCTCCACCTGGACGCTCACCACACCCCGACCCGTAGCAACAACCGTCACCCCTCCGTCCAAGAAGCCCAGAAAACCCTCCCGAGCCACACTGCGCACCGCCGCACACCGCTTCAGAACCACAACACGGAACCATCCACAATCCGGCCACCGTGACCCCCTATCCCCCTCCGGGGGATTTGCACTTAAAGCTCTTGCTTTCAAAATCTCACCAACGCGCGCACAAGCACACGCGGGCAAGACAACACACCAACCAACAACGACACCCCGACCCATCCACCTCCAACGCGCAGCAGCCGAACTCATCGCCCACGCACCAGCACTGAAACCCGCCGGCCACATCGGAACAATCTGCGACACCCTCCAACAATCCGGAATCGACACCACCCGATGGACCGGCCGCGACATCGCACACCAACTCACCACAGACACCCAACTACGAGGCTGGACATGGCCCAACCACATCCCACGACCAGGCGCTTTCCTGCGTTGGCGAATGACCCAACTAGATTGGACCGTCAGCTCGCCGACGGAACGAAGGCTCGAGCACGATCGCCTTCGGCGCTCGGAACAAGCCAAACGACGCGCAGAATTCCGCAAGCGCGATGCGAGCAGAGCGACGGAAACAACTCGAATCGAAATCGTTCGAAACTTCCAAGCAACTCAGACCCCTTTCCGTCGAGTACTCACAACGACCACGCGCTCGATCTCTCATGGTGGGCACACGAACTGAGCGGCGATGTTCGCGAATCGTCTTGCTACCTCGCGCTCTTTCTGGCTCCTGCACCTCGACGGTGAACCTGTCGGAGGTCTCTGACAGGCTCGTACCCAAGGTCGAATTCACGGGGGAAGTAGGCGGGGGATGGAAAACTTGGAGCAGTGGGCCGAAAAGCGTGGGCCTTTGATTGCCATCGCAGAGGCAGGCGAACTCGTACGTTCGCATCTGGCCTCGAGCTCGAAAATGAGGGTGGTCATCACCGGAGAGTGCCGCGAACTGAAGTCATTAAAGTCCGGTTGGACCATGGAACTCGCAGTCCCCGTTGACCGAGCCGTAGTCAGCATCCCTGTTCAGTTCGACCGCGCAACGACAGACGCAGTTGGCCAGTACCTATACCGTCACACACAGCGAAACTTTCTCCAGCACTTCACCGTAGGAGCCGGAGTAACCATCGCCGGCGACCTCACCTACCATCCCGCAACTCACAGACTGGTCTTGCAGGCACGGCAAGCGCAACCCGAGAAAACAATTCAAGGCCCAGTGAGTGCCGCGCGAGAAGCTGCACCTCACCGCCCTGCAGCAGCTGACCCATCGCGGCGACATTCCCAAGGGTTCATGGCCCGAGAAGCTTGAACGTGTCACAGTCCTGTCTCCCGACAAGTCCAAAGCAGTCACCGACATTCAAGCGGTCATCGAAAACAAGGGCAAAGGAACCATCCAACTCCCAAAGTTCACGCATGTACCCGTCTCGATGAACCGCCACACTGTTGCAGAAAAACTCGTCAAGGCCCTCACAGCTATAGACCAAGGAAGCGCCACCTCATCCTAATCACTCGCGGCGGAGGCCACTGGACCGATCTCTGGTCATTCAACGATCCGGATCTCGCTCGCGCCATACACCAATGCCCAGTACCGGTCATGGTTGCGATCGGACACGCCGCCGATCACACAAGCAACGCGGAACGTCTTGCAGTAGATCGCTTCCCGACTCCAACAGCTTTCGGACACGAACTCGTCCGCAAGCTGTACGCAAGGAACGGGGCGCGAAAGCCACGCGCCGCAACAGTGCCTGCGCCCGCCTCACCAACCGCAAGCGCACAAACACAACTCGACGCGCAGCGTGAACGCTGCCGCGAACTCGAACAAATGAACGCGGTGAACTCCTCACACGCGAAGGAATGGCGCGGCGCCTTCCTCAACGAACTACACGCCAGCGGCACCGCCCGAGTAAAGAATCACTGGGCAACGGCCGCGCTCATCGCAACGCTGGCCGGCGCTATAGCCGCCATGATCGCCACGGCCAAGTCCGAGGACCTGACTGCACCCACCGTCATCCTCGTCGCAGCAGCAGTCATCACGGCCCTTTGTTGGCGGCACAGAAGACAGGCAGACGCCCCGCCGCGACCCACTCGAACACGCGTAGTGCCTGTTGACGCCATCGAATGGATCAACGCAGCAAGGAAAGCTCGCACTCCGCGACGACACAGAGCTGTCTGGGCGCAGGTCCCTGCCACTCTCACGAACCCGTGAAACCACCCACTTCGACAACCCGCGCGAGCAACGGCACACATGGATGGTTCAGGCTGTGGCCTTGTCCTTGCCGAGCTGCGAGACCCGCGAGGGGGTGATGCCCAGCATGACGCCGATCTCGCGGACAGACAGACCGCGCTGCCGCAGGTCGTGGACGACTGCACGCGACTGGCGCGAGGCTTCGTCGACCGCTCGCTGAGCGGCTGCGTTGAGTTGCTTGACTTCCTCGATCTCGCGGCGTGCGGCCGGATCGAAGTCGTAGTCGAGGGTGACCTCGAACTCGGCTGCAGGAATGTCGGTGAGCAACTCTCCTGCGTCTGCGACCATCGCCGGAATTTGATCGAGACGCCGGGCCTGGGTAAACAGCCCGTCGACCTCGGGAACGTCCACCGACCACCAGTCGCCGGATCGGACTGCGTGCGCTGTGACCTTCATTTCTTCCCCTTCCGCGCCTCGGTCATCCCGAGCTGCTTGCGAATTGCCTTGACGGTCAACTAGGGAATTTCCGAGTGCCGGGCGACAACGGTGCGCCGTCCACCGACCACCACTTAGGTGTGATTTCCGCCCTCGGTCTCATCGATCCCGAGCCCCGCCTCCTTGGCGAATGCTCGTATCTCTTTGAGAAGTTCCGTTTGCTTCGTCATAAGAATATGTGTACCCCCCTACACGATTCAAGTAAAGGGGGGTGCACACTTTTGTTTCTGCAGTTCGGAGGTAAGTTTCACGCAGTCATCGGCGCGCATATTCCGCAGCAACTCGACAATAGGTGTCATCACCAGGCGAGGTTGACCCGACCGGCCGGATTGAGTGCCCAGCATTCACTGGAGAGCACCCAATCCAGCGGGATCGCGCGGTCGCATAGTGGATTTTCGCCGCACCTGCGACCTTTGGCCTAGTCAATTCGTACTAGCGCAACCTTCGGGAGCATTTCCCCTCCACTCGAACGTGATCGAGGTCATCTTGTCGCAAATGTTCGGTTACTGTTTTTTGCGATACCGTCAGTTACATCAAGTTGGTACCATCGAAAGAAATGCCGCTTCGAGCGGCCACTTGCCGAGAGGCGCAAGACGGGCACCGACCCTGTGAAGCCGCTGGACACCCTTTTCGGTGCCGGCGGCTTCGTCATGTCTACAGGGGGTTACCGGCAATCCTCTTCATGGACGACGAAGAGGACCCCGCCTAGTGGTGAGATCCTCTTCGCCTTCAGGAGCAACTTTCAGATGTTGTGGTTCCGTCGAACTTGGGTGCGAGCGGCCAGGATGACCGCCAAGAAGCCGCATACGAGAGCGATCACCAGCGCACGAAGACCTGCAATCCAGGGTGAGTGGTCACTTTGACTCCCTACGCCTACGGCTAGGAATACAGCGATCACAAATACCAGGCTGGCAGCAGTTTTGTTCATTGCGGTGAATGTTTCTCGTATCCAAATCATTGCTGTAGCTGCTCCTCATCAATTGCGTGTGGAAACACTATACGCATTTTGCGCTTTGAAGTTGGCCGCCGAAATTAAAGGCCAGTTCCAACTCGTTTCCACAGATTCCGTTGGTCGCGACTCGGTTCGCGGCAATTGCGACGGCCGGACCTGCGATAATGCCAGCAGCGGGATTGGCGGCGGCTATAACGCCGACCAAGAATGCGCCTGAACCTACGGCGAGATCACTCTGATCCTGGCGATTGAAATAGACGTAGATGTTCCAGCCCACTCCTACGCGAAGGCGGGGAGCGATTGTCCCTGGCTCGACGGGTGCCGGTTCCGTCGTGTCGACTCGCACCCGCCCCTGGTCGTAACTCTTGAGCAGTTCACCATTCTCAATGGTGACAGAGGGCTGAATACCAGCATCTTCCATAGATTTTTGCAGGTCGCGCAGTTCGTCGATAGTGGGCTCGCCGGCTTGCTGGCTGACGGGAGCAGCCTGCGCTGGGGTGGCGGTGGCGACAGCGCCGCCACCGACCGCGATCAGTCCGATCGTCATGGCAGTGGTGATGACACGAGTGAGCTTCATATGTTGATAACCCTTCAGGTACTCAGTTCGCCGTTGAATGAGCAGGATTGTTTCCAGGATCGTCAAATTTGATCACGCCGAATATGCATATTCGATCTAAGACAAGAGCGTATTGAGCCAGGAACGTGTTCATGGGTTCGAACCACGAAACTGTGTCACACCCGGTTTTTGCGTCCTCAACAGCGAGCTGGGCGAGCAGTTCATATAATCGTCAGTTGCGCATTAAACGACTTGAGTAATCACCCCCGATAAAAAGATTTTGGTTAACGTCCTTCGACGGTCACACAAACAAACCGACCGCGCAATCTTTTTTCCTTTGGTAACGATGTTGAGGACCAAAGTCCCGTTTAGGTGCGCCAAAGTTGGTTGGGCCAGACCCGAAAGCTAAGGAAGGTAAGACCGAACAACGCCGAGGAGTGGCGGCTGCGGCATCGCTCGCTGAGGTCCCATGCGACTCGTTCATACTTAGGAAGGAGCCAAAGCAGAAGAGCCGTTGATCCTGAATTGGACAGCACGTCAGATCTTGTTCCGGCACTGCTGATCGAGCCGAAACGATCCGTTCTCGAATGCGGTGATGCTCCGGATCAGTGTCGTCCGAGTAGGTCGACTTCGTCGGCGGTCTTGTCGATGCGCATTGCTTTGAATGCTGGGTGCCTGAGTCCGCCGCCGGTGTACTCGCGGTACTCGACGTCGCACACTAAAAGCGGTCTGACCAGCGGCGTCAGGCCCGGCGATTGTGATCGCAGCTTTGAGTCCGGCGAAGTTTCACCCCTTTGATGCAGAGGTGGAAGCGATCGCGTTCTCGGAATTCGCGACCGTGAAATACGGGATGAACGGCGCACCTGGGAGCACCAGCGGTCCGTGGATCTCGTCGGATAGCACCCGGATGCCGGCGTCTCGTGCTACTCGCGCAAGCGACTCCAATTCAGATCGGGTGTGCACCGTGCCAGTGGGGTTGTGAGGGGTGCACAATTGAACGACGCACCAACGACCCGATGCCTGCACTCGTGCGATGGTGTTGCCGATGGAGTTGATATCCAGCCGTCCAGTCGGGGTGAGCGGTGCCTCGACGATCATGCGGTCGGCATGCGAAATGTATGAGAAGAACGGTGCATAGACCGGTGTGGTGACGATGACTGAGTCACCAGGTTCGGTGCTGGCGCGAAGCACCTCGATGATCCCGGCCATCACGTCGGGCAGCACCCGGGTATGCGTGATCGGGAGATCCGGCGAATCCCACCGCGTTGAGGCGAAACCTGCAACGGCCTCGGCATACCCGTGCCTCGACGCGTACCCCGTGTCCCCGATATCGACGGCGTGGTGCAGTGCGTTCGTCACCGCAGGTGCCAACGGTACGTCCATCTCCGCGACCCATAGGGAAAGTACGTCCGAACTGTGAGCGCTCCACTTCTGGCTCGTACGACGCCGCAACTGATCCAAAGACAGCTGCTCCAAGGGGTTCCAGTGTCTATTCTGCATTCAGGTCCTCCAGGTAGCGAACTCGCGAAAGACGATCAACGAGGCACCAAAAGGGTTGGAGGAGTTTAATTCGCATCCGCCGATCGACTGTCTTCGGAGCTGATTTGACGGCATGCGAACTGCAAATCTGTCCCTAGTCTGGTGAGATTGCCGACCAGATCATCAGCAGCAGTCTTCAGCGCGTCATCAGTGACCGGGTCGAGTACGTCCAAGATGAACAACGCTGATGTGGTGTCACCGCTGAGTTGAGTCCGTTGCGCCTGACGCCAATTCCAACGTCGGCAGGTCACCCCGATGTCATCGAGCCAGATCACTTCACCCGGGGCAGGATGCTCAGTTTCCGCCTCGCCGCCGACACTGGTTTCGAAGCACTCCTCGCCGCCGGCACGGGCGAGCCGTGGCGCGCCGACATATCGAGTGAGATCTTCACCCCCCACTGGGCTCTGATGAATGACCGACACAGCGTTGTAGATGTCGGTGAGCCGATTGACCCGAGGAAGCCCCGATGCGGCACGACGCAACAAGGCCTCGACGCTGTTGCGCGTGCGCTGCGGTTTGGCTCCGAACGCCCGGTATGCCTCTCGCCAGGCCGCTACATGCGGCAACTGCTCCACCGTCTGATCCCGGAGTGCATCGCGAGCTCGGATCTCCGCAGTTTCCAGCAAGACTTCACTCCCCTGGTCGCTTGGACCCGGCATCAAGCCCTCCACTGCCAGCAACATGACACGGCAGTCGGGCTGCAGGGCGAAAACATCGGCCTCCACACGAGCTTTCGAAAGGAATTCTTCGAGAGTGTTGTGCTGCAGCGGCATTGGCTTCCTTTCACTCTTCATAATTCGGTCTCGGCGGGGGCCTGTCCCCAGACCGAGGGATTGGACTGATTATTTCGGTACAGGTGGCGCGGCACGATGCCGAGGCCTACCCGGGTCCCGCCGGCCGAAGAATGTTCAACCGTTGTCGAGACCTGCGTCGATCATCGCTGCGGCCGCCTCCCGTTCGGAGGGTGTGCCTTGCTCCAATCCCCGAATCACGCCGGAGCGATCTTCAGGGGAGCGATTCTGGTTCATCTTCGCCTTGCCGTAGACGCGATCGATCTGCAGTTCGAGCCCCACGATCCCTCGAAGTTGCGCATCGATGAACTCTTTCGGTGCGTCGGCGACCGTCCACTGCTTCTCCCTACCCGACTCGTGCTGGGTGGTCAGCGCCGTGACATGCTCGCGCAGCCACTGCTCGTCGTCATGTGCCACCAATTGCCCGTATATATAGAGGGTTTCGTAGTTCCACGTCGGGACGACCTTCCCGTGTACACGCTTGCTCGGGTAGTACGCCGGCGACACATAAGCATCAGTGCGAGGAAGGACGATGACGGACTCACCCTGCGCCGCATACCGCCAATGCGGATTCGCACGGGCGACATGGCCTTCGACCGAGTGATTCTCGGCGTTGTACCGCAACGGCATCGACGTCGTTTCTAAGGATTCTGGGCCGGGAGTGATCAGGTGGCCAAAACCGCCGACGCGCAATGAAGAATCGATCGCGTCATCTGAGAGTCGAAATTTTCCGGGCAAGATCATGAAAACTCCTTATCGTTGCTGGTCGCGGAGACTATGGCCCGCGAGATATGTGATACCCAGACGATCCGCCGCACCGACGTGATCAACCAAGCGCCTGCGCTTGTCACGTGACAATCAAAACACGGGTTTCCTTTTTTGTCACGTGCCAATAGGATGACCGGGTGATCAACTCTGTGGGGGACCAGGTGAAGCTCTATCTCGTCCGCGGGACCGCGGGCGAGATTTCCGAGGGCATCCGCAATCTCATCAGCGCCGGGGTACTGGCTCCTGGGGACGCGTTGCCGCCCATACGGGCCCTGGCCGACGATCTCGAGGTTCACCGGAACACAGTTGCCGGAGCCTACCGCTTGCTCGTGGCGGCGGGAGTTGTGGAGACACAGGGCCGGCGCGGCAGCTTCGTGCGAGCCATACCGTTCCTGGAAGGAGAAGGCGGTATCACTCTTCCTGGCAGTGTGGATCTCGCCAGCGGAAATCCTGATCCTGCATTGCTGCCTGATCTCAGAGCCGCGTTGGACCGGACTACTTACACGCCTCGGTTGTACGGAGCCGCAGCCGCCGAGCCTCTACTCGATTCCTGGGCACGTTCCTCCATCGAGGACCAGGTTCGGCGGCCGTACTCGATCACCATCACCAACGGTGCCGTTGACGCGGTCGAGCGACTGTTGACCGCTCATTTGACCCGAGGTGACGCTGTCGCAATCGAAGATCCGTGCTTCCTGGCGAGCATCGGAACGCTCAAAGCCAACAGCTTCCGAGCCGTACCGATGGACATCGACACTTCGGGTATCACCCCGCAAGGGTTGCTGCGTGCTCTCGAAAGTGGTGTGCGCGCGATTATTTGCACCCCTCGTGCGCACAACCCCACCGGGGTCAGCATGAGCGCCGACCGAGCGGCAACTCTCGGAAATATCCTGGCCGAGTTCCCACACGTTCTGGTAATCGAGGACGATCACTTCTCTGCCGTGTCCAGCAATCGGTACAACCGGCTCGCCCCGATGAGCACGATGCGGTGGGCGCTTGTTCGTTCCGTGTCGAAATTTCTCGGGCCCGACCTGCGCGTGGCAGTGGTCGCCTCGGACCTCGACACCGGCATTCGGCTGAGCACGCATCTCCGCTCGGGCGCCAACTGGGTCAGTCACCTGCAGCAGCGCTTGAGTGCCGAACTGCTGAGTGATCCGACGGTGATCGACGGCCTCGCCGATGCTCGCGCTGTCTACGAGCGGCGCCGGACCATTCTGAAAGCTGCACTGTCAGAACATGATATCGAGGCTCCTGACACCCTCGACGGACTCAACGTCTGGGTTCCGTTGGATCGGGATTCCGAACCTGTCGTCGATCGGCTCGCCGGCCGCGGCTGGCTCGTGCGGGACGGAAGCCAGTTCTCGACAACACCGAGTCGGCGGCACAACGCCATCCGTGTAACGACTTCCACCATCACCTTCGAGCAAGCAACTCAGTTCTCAAACACACTCGATGCCATCCTGAACGGCTAATTATCCGGCGTTCTTCGTGGCGGGGTGGACGGAAACCGACTGGGACGGTGCGCGCCGGCCGCGTGACAAATGCATGGCCGAAAAACCGTTTGCGACACAGGGGTCGGGCCGCACAAAGCCCTGTCCGAGAATGCGATCCGAAGAATCTTTGGACGAAAACGGTCCGACCTATGACAGCATTCGCCCATGAAGTCCAGATGCGTTGCAGCGCAGTATATGCGGACTCCAACACGACACAATACAAGTTATCGGCAATGAGTTTTCGCACTTGGATCGCAAACTCGAAGTACTATCTGGCATTTTGAACGCGGAAATTGGATATTATTTCATTGCTGCGGCGATTCTGAGTGGTCAGTTCGGCCGCGCAAGGCCTGCCCTCCGGCTGTGCAATCGCCGGGGGTGGGCCTCTCCAAACGCTCACGCTGCCGCGTTGAACCGTAGGCACTATGGACGCGCTGGCGACGCGCCTGCCTGATACTTAAGTACCGTATGCAACCACCAATCGTGGTTCGGCCCCATGCTCGAGAAGTAGTATCCCTCGTGCACGTTCGCCTTTGCCGGCTCGGCGTGCGCGGCCCGCCTAGGTGTTACTGACGAACACTGTGGGCGGGCCATCCGGAGTATGAAGAACTCCGTCCACGCGCACTGGAATCGGCGGCCCTCCCAAGTCTCCGGCAGTTCGGCGTCGAATCTCGTCGAGAATCTGCTTGTTCGACAATTGCTGCAGCGACTTCCGTGTGGGCGACAACGGCACGTTCTCGTCTTCAGTCATGAACCCGGCGGCGATCAACACTTCCTGCACCGGCGCATCGAACAACGCTGCGACGCGCCGCAGTACCTGCGGCGTTGGGGACCGAGCGATCGTTGTCCACTGACGCATCTGGGATGGATACACACCGAGCGCCCGAGCTGCTTCCTCTGGACTTTCATGGCCGCGGGCCACGATCTGGTCTCGAACCCAAGCTGCGAATCCTGAAGCCATGGGCGTTATTTTCCCACGGAATTTCTGAATGTTCGCGCAGCGAAACAGTTCGAGAGTTTCGCGCTCGGATCAGTTATCCCCATGTGCTGTGCATGAATTAAGGATAGTTCAACACTCAAGTATCTGTGACTCCGCGAAGACTGGTATCGGAACCCTCTGATCCGTAGATTCTTCTCGGCGGCATCGCTCGAACCCCCAAACTTCGAGTATGGCGTAGCCCTGCCGACGCAATCCCCCAGACAGCGGCAGGGCACCACAAACGGTGCGCCGCTTCCGCCTCGGTTCTCGGCGCGCCTCGGGGCCGCCAGCGTGCTGATCACACACTCGCTGGTGGCCCTTTTAGCAACACCCCTGGATCTCGAAAATGCCCGACGAGATTGAGGTTTGGCCCTTTCCTGGCGCGGTAGCCAGCTACTGCGGCAGCTCGATGTCGGTAACCCGGTCAGCCACACGGCCCAGTCCGACGAGTTGCCAGCGCTCGCTTCGACTGCGCCGACTAAGATCTTCCACGGGTCGGGGCCCGGACAGCGAGAGTTGTATTAGCTGATGAAGAACGGTGCATACTGCACGCAATGCCGACGCTGCAGCAGTGTGGTTTACGACGGCCCATGGATCTCGCCGGCCGAACGGCTGAGACTGCAGCAAGATCACCGAAGTTCCTGCCCTGCGGATGTCATTCCGATCCGAGAGTCGCTATCGACGTCGTCTCGGGTTGCCACTGCGAACTCACGCATCTCGCGGCCCGCCTAACTGCGACAGAGGGCGAAGTCGGAGATAAAAAGACCCCGAGGTTACGATACGGCTACCGTTGCAGGTATGGTCGGATTGTAAACGTATAGCGATGCTGTTGTTCGTTTACCAGCCCTGACGGTCCCCTATCTTGTGTGGCCGTCAGGGTTGCCCACTTACGGAATGAAAAAGCCCGGGTCTAGTTACTCTCGGCAACTATCTGCGACCGGAAACCTGCAGAACCTAACGGGCCTCGAAACGGAGATGTCGTGAAACGAAAAGCACTGCTCCTCATAACCGGAGCTCTCGTCATCGCCTTCGTGAACCGATCACTCGGTTCGGTGGCAACGACTCAGCCCTTCGGCGTACCTCTCGGGCACCGCCTCGTCCGCTGAAGACCCAACAGAGCCCACCCACCGCTGCTGCGGGGCCAACCAACTCGGCCCAGTTTATTCGGCCAATCACGCCGTATGAAACACCAAAAGACGCCCCCACCGAATCCCGGTAGGGGCGCCCCTTTTTTACAGAACGGCGAAGCCGCTTTGTGTGAAGATAGTGGTGCCGAACTGGCTGATTCCGTTGTACTGAACCTTCACCCCGTCCCCGGCGGTCAACGGGTAGCCGACTGCAGTTCCGCCGCGAACGTCATAACCCCCGATATCGGAACTGTTATTCACCGCATCGCCATTCACGACAATCCGGATTGCAGACCTACCGTCCGAGCGACAGTTCACATTGGCCGTGAGGATGGCGCGCGGATGACTCTTCTAAACCACGGAGCAAGTGCCATCCATGACGGTGCCAGGATTAGGCGTAAACACGAGGTCGGACCATCCCACGGGCGGAGTCTGATCAACTTCGGTGCCGCCGATAGCCACGAGCTGATCCTCCGCTGAGATTCGCCGTACTGGCGTACTACCTGATCGCCAATGCGTCCGCATAGACGTTGCCGCCGCCCCGCCCCCCGCCGCTCGCACTCGTGTAGTGCCGGCGCTCGGCGGAATCGGATGCGTCGCGCTGGCAGCATTCTTGCCGACCGCATCCGTCGCCATCGACAATCGACATCGGTGTACTCACGATCGGTACGCTCATCTACGCCGCACGCCGGAGGACCACGAAATCTGTTCGGTGAGATCAGTTCTCAGGCCACGACGGGCCGAGCACTTCACGTGCCAATTCCGCCAAAGACGCACGGCCCTCGACCAGCGCTGCCTCACCAGCCGGGGTGGCGGGTACACACGACGCGAACGACCTTCGGAGAAAACAAATTCGGATTCGAGAAGTCCGTCGACTTCGAGACGGTGCAATGTCGGATACAAGGTACCGGGCTGATCTTGTAGCCGTGATGCGCGAGCTCTTCCGACATTCAGGCCCCGTAAATCGGTTCCTGCGCAGCGTGATGAAGGATGTGAAGCCGCACAGCGGCCCGCTGAAGTTCTTTCATCACCCCACCCTTCGGATATCGATATCGGACCCCGATAGTACTAGCTCAAACCTTAGGCCCGATTCCGGACAGATCTCGCAATCGCGGGACAGTTACGACGTGACTGAGTGCCAATTGTCTTGGAAAGGGCCATCTATACGAGAAGCATTCGGGCGAAGTGCACCTTCACGTTTGAACGTCACTGTCTCACTTGGCTTGACACATAGCGGGGTAGTAGCCCGTGAATCCAAGCAGCCCACCGAGCGATTCCGCTGCCTTGTACTCCGACATCAGTCCGGGATCGCGCGCGAGGGTGGCCGCGATACACGCTACTGCCATTTTCGGTGGAGTTTTGCGAGCGAGCAACGTGCTGCGCAGGAACTCTCGGCGGACAGTGGTCGCAGACTCGGCCTGCTTGTTCAGCTCGCGGACTCGTCGCCGTTCCTGCTTGTCCTTCACTTCCCGCTCGCGCACTGCCCGAACCGCCTCGACATGGCCGTTTCCCCTGCCATCTGCAGGCCAGCGATAGCGACACCTAGCCCGAACTCAAACTGCCCGGTCGAGTCCGGGGTCGTGAGAAAAGTGAGTACGGTAGATAGGTGAGGAAAGTCGCCTTCCTCAATAGCCGTTTCCAGCGGCGTTGGATCCGGCGCATCTTGCACAGCTTGCTCTTCCAATGTGTGCCCGGTAGTGAATCGGATAATCATCATGGCTGCATCTGCCGAATCACTTTCACTAAAGCCGGCCTCGATCAGTATCCCGATGAACATATCGGCATATCCGAGCGTATTCGGCCCGATTGCATGGGTGCCTGCATAGACTCGAGCCCCGTCGCGGTGAGCGAGTAGACCGATACGCATACGTCGCGCAAGCTCTTGCACCTTCTCTGGCCACTCCCCTCGCGGAACAGGATCCACGCACCCCTCCAGCATCCGCTCTGCCATCGCCGCGAGAAGCGACTGCTTCGTGGGGAAGTATCGGTAGAGCGCGCCCACTTGCGCGTCCATCGCGTGCGCGACACGACGCATCGTCAACCCGTCGAGTCCGTGTTCATCCAGGAGGCGCAGCGCAGCATCGACCGTTGCCGCGGCGGAGAGGCGAGGGGTCCGCCCACGGTTTGCAGTTTTGGCCATTGACTGTTTCTTCATGAGGACTCATTATAGTGAACATCGTTCACGTGAACGATGTTCACTAATTGGAGGTAGATAGATGCTTGATGTCGCCGTCATCGGAGCCGGACCTACAGGACTGATGCTCGCGAGCGAGCTCGCCTTGGCTGGGGTGGACGTAGAGGTCTATGAGCGCCGGAGAGAACCGCAAAAACAATCACGCGCCTTGACCCTGCACCCTCGCAGCATCGAAATCATGGACCTTCGCGGATACGCGGATCGCTTCCTCGACAACCGAACTACCTTTCCCAGCTGGCATTTCGCCGGATTGGACACCCGGCTGGACTTCTCCGGATTCAGCTCACGCCACCCGTATACGCTTTCAATCCCTCAATCCGAAACGGAAACGCTACTGTCGGAGCGTGTGTCTCAGTTGGGCGTACCAGTCCATCGCGACCGCGAAGTGACACGGCTGCACGACGGTCGCGAGAGTATGGAGGTGGTTTTCGCGGACCGCGCCCAGACGAGTGTCCATGCCCGATACGTCGTTGGATGCGACGGTAGTCGTAGTGTCGTGCGCAAGAGCGCATCAATCACATTTGATGGCACAGACGAGACGTTCACCGGCATCCTCGGCGACTTTGCATCAGTCGATTCGAACTCCATCGCGCATGCGCGTAGCCACGGGGTTTTGGTCGTACCGCTCGAAAACGGTTTGACTCGGTTCGTCCTATCGGCGCCAGACCGAATGCGCGTCTCGTCATCCGAACCCGTGACTGTCGAAGAAGTCCGCCAAGCATTGATTTCTTTGTGCGGGAACGATTGCGGGGTCGCGGACGCACATTGGCTCTCACGCTTTGGAAACGCAACCCGTCTCGCAGGCCAATACCGGTCCGGGCGGGTGTTCCTGGCTGGAGACGCGGCGCACATTCATTTCCCCGCCGCAGGACAAGGCCTGAATGCCGGACTCCAGGATGCTTTCAACCTCGGATGGAAACTAGCCGCCGAAATCCATGGACGGGCACAAACAGGCCTTCTTGACACGTATCAGCACGAGCGCCGTCAGGTCGGCCAAATGTTGACCGACAACACCCAAGTGCAGACCCTACTTCTCGAATTGGCCTTGATACCTCAATATGCACCTCCCCTCGCCGCACTACGCTCCCTATTTGATCGAATGCTCAATAGTCGTGAGATCAATCATCAACTCGCAGGAGAGATCTCCGGCCTGAGTACCACTTACACCGACCCCGACGGCGACCCTCTGGTCGGGCGACGAGTAATCGACTTAGCGCTTAGCACCCCCGATGGGTCCGTTACCCGAGTGGCCGATCTGATGCACAGCGGAAGATTTCTGCTACTGGACTTCACAGGAGCTCAGTCCGACGAGTGTGCCGACCACGTCACGACCCCAGTCCTCACAGATTTCGAACGGCACCCCGAATACGAAGCCGTACACGAGATCCTCATCCGCCCTGATGGGCACATCGCATGGGTAGGGCGCGCCGCGGATCCGATCATGCGACGGAGGGAGCGACGGAGAGCCCTGTCCGACTGGATCGGGCAATGCAGAACGGAAAGTGAGTCCTGACCACCTCACATGAAACTCGCCACCGCCACGGATCTTCTTCATCGACCGAAGGAACCGACACGATGAGCAATCCGCCCACCGCCTCCACCCTGATCGCCACCAACCTCCGCAAGTCCTTCCACATCGGCAGGCGCCAACCGGCGATCACCGCCGCGGACGACGTCTCCTTCACCATCGGCCACGGGGAATCCCTGGGGTTGGTCGGCAAGTCAGGGTCGGGCACCCGCATCGTCGCCGGACTCGAGCGCTCTGTCTAAAGTAACTCGTAGACATTGTGTTCGGACGAAACTCTGCGGTATGCAATTGCGCTGCGCGAAGGACCTCGACGAGGTGCGCTTTCACGCTGCGCACCGGAAAAGGTGATTGCCGAGCCGGTCACACTTCTCGCACTTTCCGCCGTCCAAAGCCTGTACCCGCTATTGCTCGGGTACTCGCAAGGACCGTCACAGTGTGTGAGCGTCTCGGCAACCACCGCTTCAGGAAGGCGTGGACCGCCCCGTATCCACAGGCTTTATAACCCTGTAAACCCGGCCCCCTGCGCCGTCAGAGCTGGCCGCGACAACCATCGCGTTCGCCCGCCTACGGAGAGGAGCGTTGAGTGGCTCGAGCGCAGGCAACGGAATCGACACGAAGCTCTCCACCCCGACCGCCGGGCCTCGGAAGCCAGACCCGGCCACCGCTCACTCGCAGCCTTGCGGTCCGCCCCCGCGATATGCTCACTCTCCGCGGCCTCGATACACGGCCCCCCAAGGATGTTGTCAAGTTGTTTGGTGTGCAACTATTTTCGGGCGCAGCACGCCACCAGACCGAGCGGTGTTCAGGCAGTGGGGGCCTGCTCGGTGACCTGATCCCACACCTGAAATCGAGCGGCGATTTCGGTGCGATGATCGGTGGCAGTCATACAGCACCTCGGTGGGCGGCAGTGCGGGGAAATCCGACTGAACGAGGACAGAAACCTCTGCGTTGAACCGACGGAGCGGAATCCTTTCGTCGCGCGTTCACGTTGCCGGGTCGGTTGACGGGAGTTCTCGCACCGATTATTCAAGTACTTGTTTTGCCGGTGCTCAGTTGTTGACATCGTCTTCCGGTGCGCGACCTGGTAACTGGGGAGTTGTCGGTGACCAGCACCCGCGGCGGGTGGCCTTGTTTCTCCAGTAGTTTCCTGGAGAAACAAGGCCTCAGCCTTGCCGTCCCGCTTGTCCTGGATCAATATGTCGAGGACGTTGCCGTGCTGATCGACTGCCCGCCACAAGTACTTTCGGACTCCGCAGATCTTGACGAACATTTCGTCGAGGTGCCACTTGTCGTCAGGTCGGGGTGCTCTCCCCCGCAGCCTGGCGGGCGAACTCGGGCCCGAACCGGGCACACCAGGCGCGGACTGTCTCGTACGACACCGCTATTCAACGGGCGGCCACGAGCAACTCGATCTCTCGGAACGAGAGAGTGCACCAGTGATACAGCCATACGCAGCGGGAGATAATCTGGCGCGGGAATCGGTAGCCCTTGTACGTCGACGACACCACCACATCATCCCAGATCAGGCGATCTCAACAACTTGACAGTGCCTCTGAGAGCCTATCCAGAACAGAGCAAGGGAGCGAAATAGATTGCTGGGCAGACAGTCCGACCACTCAGCACATTCGACCGTGGCGTTCTCACCGCTTTTTCGCGAAGAGGGCCAGTAGATCGAAAATCGCTCCGGCAGCTGCCAACGCAGTAAGTTGCGCGTGGTCGTAGGCGGGCGAAACCTCGACGACATCTGCTCCGATAATCGGCAATCCTGCAAGCCCGTGCAGGAGCAGCTGAAGCTCGCGAGTAGTCAGGCCACCCGGTTCCGGAGTTCCAGTTGCGGGAGCGCATGCGGGGTCGAGAACATCGATGTCGATACTGACGTACACGGGCAAGTCAGCGACCCTTTCGCGGACCCGCCCAATGGCTTCGTCGATACCACGGCGAGCGATTTCCAGTGTTGTTACCGTCGAAAAACCCAGGCGCCGATCGTCTTCTAAGTCACTGGCAGCGGGAAGTGAGTTTCGAATGCCGATGTGGGCGCAATGCCCGAGGGCGAGGAGGCCTTCCTCTGATGCGCGCCGAAATGGTGTGCCGTGCACAATTTGGGCTCCGAACATGCTGTCCCAGGTGTCAAAGTGAGCATCAAAGTGAATCAACGCGATCGGGCCGTGGTGCGCGTGGGCGGCGCGCAGCAGGGGCAACGCAATGGTGTGGTCACCGCCGAGTGCAATGATGTTATCGGCCTTGTCGTACAAGCCCCGCGCTGCGCTTTCAATTTGGCCAATGGCCTCCGCTATGTCGAACGGGGTGACGCCGACATCGCCCGCATCTGCCACTTGCAGTTCAGTCCATGGCTCGATATCGAGTCCAAGATGATAGGGCCGCAACAGTTTTGAACCGGCCCTGATTGACTCGGGACCGAAGCGTGCACCGGGGCGATAGGTGGTCCCTGTGTCGAACGGGATGCCCAGCAATGCGATGTCAGCACGGCCAACTTCATCCAGGCGCGGCAAACGGGCAAATGTCGCGGGACCGGCAAACCGTGGGAGCTGCAAAAGTGCATCTGGCGGCCCGATGATGCCGGCGCGATGTTCCGCTCGTTCGCTGGCGGTAGTCTCGTCACGCAAAATGATCCGTCTCCTTCGGTGATGCCCATTGACAGCTGCGATTTAGCTGTGCCCTGGGTTGAATACTCCAATCATAGAAATAGATTCGATCGCCCCCATCGGTCAAACGCCCAATGCAACATCACATTCTTTGGCATTATGGCCAATGCAAGCCAATCTGAATCTCGGCATCGTATGGGCCGTGCTCGTCATCCAACTCCATTGCGCGGTGAACTCAAGGTCTGCATGTGCGCGGTCGGGAGGCGTTGGATGCCAGCAACCTCAATTGACGCAATATCGGCCAGACGCGATCCATTACGAACCTAGGGAACAGACATGAAACTCGTAGCAGGGGAAAATTACGCACAATCCGAGAGCACGACATCTCTTGGGTTTGATGTTCTTGCTTCTGCCCTCGACGCCGAGCGCCGGAGACTATCGATCCCTGGCGCCGTGGTACACCTCAGCACGCCTGAACTAGGTTCGTGGACGCAGTCATTCGGCGTCGCTGATATCGAAACAAGTACGCCGATGACCAACGACAGCATAATGCGGGTCGGCAGCGTGACCAAGATGATCGTGGCTACGATCGCCCTTCAGCTTGTCGAGGCCGGCAGCTTTCATCTCGACGACACAGTCCACTCGATTCTCCCCGAGCTTTCGATAGATCCAGCGGTCACGGTGAAACAGCTCCTCAACATGACATCTGGTCTTCCCGATTACACTTCCGACGAATTCGTCGACGCTCTACTGGCAGCGCCATCGCGAGTGTGGACCCCAGAAGGGCTACTCGAAGTTGCCTTTGAGAGTGAACAGCATTTCGCGGCTGGCACGGCCTTCGAATACTGCAACACCAATTACATAATTCTCGGAGTATTGATCGAGCATCTCACAGGCACCGACATCGCAGATATCGCGCAGACGACCATCTTTGGTCCTCTCGGAATGAACAGCACTGCGCTCCCGCCGCTAACCGATAAGGCAACGAGGCTGGGTAGCGCCGACCTGCGTGGGTACCATCGGCACAACGACGAGTTTATCGATGCAACTGACGTGAATCCGTCGTGGGCGTGGACCGCTGGCAACGCCGTGTCGACAGCTGACGATCTGAGTGTATTCGTGGGCGCGTTAGTGCGGGGCGATCTGCTGACTGCAAGTCTCCAGCGTGAACGCCTGCGATCTGTGCCCGTAATCGACAACGTCCGCTATGGCCTTGGGATCGCGGACTTCGATGGGATGTGGGGCCATAATGGCGAGCTACCTGGATTTCAGTCGTTTGCAGGGCACGATCCGACTACAAGCACGACCCTGGTGGTTCTCACGAACGTCGACGACAAGTCAGCGGATCAGCTGGCAACTTTCCTGCGTTCGCAACTTGATTCGCCGCACTGAGATTCTCATTCTGGCAGACCGGGCCTTCCGACAATGAGCGCTTATTTCTGCAAAACTAATACAGCGCATGGATGGTGCGCTCGGGACCGCACCATCACCATCCACCACGATCCGTCGATAACACGGGCCGAAATCGATTGAGGAATCGACAGTCTCGAATCATGGATCGTCAATTGTGAAGGCCTTAGAGCAGCAGCTCGATCTCCAGGGGCTTTCTACGCACGCGAGCAGATGTTCGGGACCTGAAACAATCCCGTCGACGGCCACACGGTGCGCACTCCGTTCCTCGGAAAGTTCTTTCCGTCTGTCCTGACAGCCATCAGGCGTCCAGCCTCAAGCAGGTCAAAAAACTTGGCTGTACGGGTACGGTCCACTGAGCACTGAGCCGTACCGGGTTTTTGCCGCTTTCCGAGGATGCTGTGCAACCGGGCGAGTATTGAACCAGTTGACCCACCCCATCGTTACAAACTCGATGTCGTCGATTGTCATGATCGGCACGTCAGGAACGGACTTCGCGTGGAGAAGGCCGCGGACTGAATAGGCCGATCGCCGGCTCCGCCAACGCGTTGTCGCGCGCGTCTCCAGTACTGCCGATCGCAGCGACAATTGATGTGCATTGACTGCCTGCATCGCTGTGATGAATCAACCCGTCGGCCACGGCATGTCCGCTGAAGTTCCGGCGCCATAACGCCATATTCAGCTCGGTCGTGGCCATTGCCGTGTCTTAAACGGGCTACGTATGCCTGTCCCTTTATCGGGCTACGTATGCCAGTCGACGATCACTCGGGAGAAGCAGCAGATCACGAACGCAACGTACACAAATCTCGCCCAGGTACGACAGTAAGAGACGTCGGTAGCCCACTGATGGTTCGGCGCCTGGGCAGTTAAAGTTCCGATCGGTCCGGGTCCGGACAGGCCCTCGACGAACATGAGTCAATCGAGGGTGCAAGTTGCGACCTGGTGACCACTGCGTCGCAGATGGGCGGTCATCTTGCGGCGCCCGTAGAGCCCTTCCGCTGTGTCGACGGTGTGCAGTAGTGCGTCCGTCAGGTGCGTACCGGTCACGACCGCTCCGACAGCGGAGAGGTTCTCCAGTTCAGGTTCTTGCGTGGGGCGACCTGCATTCCCGGTGCGGTGAGCACTCGCCAGATCGACTCGACCCTGCACTTCCGTGTACGCATCTGATCGATTGACGGGCAGATCAATGGCGGAGAGTCGATTTCCCTCGCGAAGAAAAAGGGTGCAGCCTTTAGGATTTCGTTGGCTTCCTCGAAATCTCGTGCCTCTCGCAGGAGGACCTTGATCCGCTGCTGCTCATCGGATGTGGTTCCGGGCAGCTACACGGTGTCGCTCTGGGGGCCGGCTTGGCCAACTCCGGAGCGATTCCGGGCCGATACCGAGTCTTCGGCCCGATGGTCTGACCGGCAGCGTAGAGCGACCGGTACCCGTAGGTGGTCGAAGGACCATCTTCGCCGCTCGCTCACGCTGCTCGGCCGAGTAGCGCTTGAGCATGATCTGCATCCCTGGCAAGAAACGAAGCGGCATCCAGCCCGGGACGGTTCACACTGGTTCTTTCTGCTTCTAGACCCACGGTTCTGCTTCTAGACTCACGGTTACGAAACGCGCTCACGGTGAACGAATGAAGCGAGCACATCGAGAACATCGGCTCGCGGCGCAATCTTCCGCAGCTAACCGAGGCCTCGACTTGACCACACTTAGTTATCGGATATCACTGTCGGCGCAGTAACCGATGCATAGATCATCGAACAAGGACGTGTTGCCGCGTCAAATGATGCCAAGCCTCCTGTAGCACCAACACCACTGAGCCCCCAAGGCTCGCAGGTCATGCCAACTCCCCCGCTCTGCCATTCATTGATCCAGACTATGGCAGCGTTGATCCGGGCACAGAGCGCCACGTTTTCCTGGCTTTTCGAATACACCGTGCACGCCAACCCGAAACCTGTTCCGTTCGCGAGGGTGATGGCTTCCTCGAACGAATCAACAACGGTAATGGGGGCAACAGGCCCGAATGTTTCTTCGTTCATGATGCGCATGTCCGAAGTGGCGTCGGTAAGGACTGTCGCTGGGTAGAAGTACCCCGGCCGGTCCGGTAACTGCCCACCCGCCAACACCTTCGCTCCATGCGCTACCGCATCGAGCACATGAGTGTGGACGATTTCTCGCTGCGCGTGGTCCACCAGTGGCCCTAGCCCGTTTCCCGTTGGTTCGTCGATCATCGCGAAAGCCTCGGTTTCGGCGACGAGAGCGTCGATGAAGTCCTTTGCAATTGCCCTGTGAACGTAGATGCGTTCGGACGAGGTGCAGATCTGTCCGCTGTTGATGAACGTAGACATCGCCACTGCTTTTGCAGTGGCCACGACGTCTATGTCGCTGTCGACGATCACTGGGTCGTTTCCACCCAACTCCAGGATCGATCGTTGTAGCCGCTTGGCAGCCGCGACGCCAACCGATCTGCCTGCTTCGACTGATCCTGTGAAATGCACCAATGCGACCGCCTCATGCTCGACCAACGGTCGACCTGCTCGCGCATCTCCGTGGAGAAGGTTGACTGTCCCCGGAGGTACATCAAACAATTCGACAAGTCTCGCCGCAGACAAGGGTGCTTTCTCCGACGGTTTGATCACGACCGTATTGCCGGCTGCGAGGAGCGGGCCGATGCTCGCGAGAATTGATGTCACGGAGAAGTTCCACGGGATGATGAGAGCCACGACGCCCAGTGGTCGCCGTGTAACGATGGTTCGATCAGGTTCACCGAAGGCAGTGACATCGGCAACGAATGGGTACTTTCTGGCCTGCTCCACGCTCGATCGCAGTGCACTGATTCCGCTGGTGACGAACTGTTCGGCGATAGGGATCGGCTTACCCATCTCGTCGCTCTCGAGTTCCGCGAGCTCGCGGATGTGTCCGTCGATGACATCCGCTGTGCGGCTCAGATACTGAAGTCGTTCTTCGAGATCGAGTGCGGCCCAACCTTCCTGCGCATATCGCGCCGACTTGACTACGGCGTCAGCATCGGCCGCCGAACCAGCCGGCATACGTGCGATCACGTGTTCGGTAAAGGGATTGACGACGTCAAAGACTGTGGAGTCCAACGGCTCAGCCGCCTTACCGTCGATCACGTTATGCAGATACTTCATGGGAGAGTTCCTAAGGTCGCAGGATGTGAAGTCAGCTCAGCTTGTTGGCCATGTGCTCGCCCGCCATGACGCATGTCAGATGTGTGTTAGCTCGCGGTACGAAAGGGAAAATGGACGCGTCCACGACGTGCAACCCTTGCAAACCCAGAACTCTGCATTCTGGATCGACAACTGTGCCTTCATCATCCGGATTTCCCATAGGACATGTGCTGCTGGCGTGTTGGGTATCGACGGCATGGTCTCGCAGATAGCTGCGCAGGCCGCTCTCAGGTCCGTCAAGGGCAACACGCAGAGCGCGATTGACCCGCCACAGGTCGCCGTCGGTTATCTTTCGGAAGGTGTCGTGTTCCACCATTTCACCGAGAGACCGTATCGCTGTGAGCAAGCGCTCTAAATCTCGGTCGTCCGAGAGCATGTTCAGCTCCACCCTGGGTTGTCGAGTCGGGTCACTACTCTGGAGCCGCAAGCGGCCACGGGAGTAGGTCCTGTTCACGAAAACGCCCACGGCGCCCGCTCCCGCCCTGACATCGGCCGATGCCATCGCGAGTGCGTTTTGGTTCAAGGAGACCATCATCATGTCGTTTCCGTCGGCGACCAAGCCGCTCGCGTAACGCACACAGCAGTTGCTGTGCCTGTCATTAGGACCTGCAGACGCAGCGGCAGTCAGGGGCAGACCGATAAGAGCCATCGGATGATCTTGAAGGGACCGGCCGACCGGCAAGTCGACGCGGACATCGATACCGAGTTCCTCAAGGTCGACGGCAGGTCCGATGCCCGATCGCATCAGAATCGAGGGCGATGCAGTGGCGCCGGCACTGAGCACGATTCGATCCCCGCGGTAGGTGCGACCGTTGTCCAGTTGCACACCAATCGCCCGAGTGCCCTCAAAGAGGATTTTGTCCACCAAACTGCCGCCACAGATAGTGAGCAGGGAGTTCTGGCGAAGCGGCTCCAGATACGCATCGTTGCAGGAGATTCGGCGGTGATCACGGGAATTGATCGGATAGGGAGAAACCCCAGTTGCGCCCGGCGCGTTGACATCCGGCGCCCACCCGTAGCCCGAGTCGACCGCCACTTCACGGAGCGCGTTGTCCACTGAACCCCACGCCGATGTCGGAGCCCGATAGATCGGGATCGGCCCTGTCCGCCCGTGATAGTCGTCGTCACCGAATTCGGAATCCGACTCGAGAGCGACGAAAGACGCCATCACTTCGGTCGACGACCATCCCGAACAACCCAGCCTGACCCATTCGTCAAAATCCTCGACCGGAGGCCTAATTGCTATCTGCCCGTTGATGGTTGAGCTTCCACCCACCCCCTTACCCCGCCAGTAGAGGCTGGGTTCTTGGGATGCGGTGCGACTGGCCAGGTGGTCCGCCCAAAGGAAGTCCGCGACGTTTGCACCCACGATTGCTGCCGCAGGATTGGGTGATCTCCATTCTTCTGGGAGCTCGGATGAAGAGTAGTTCCTACCTGCTTCGAGTAACAGGGCCTTCTGTCCCCGTTCGGCCAGACGGGCTCCCAGCGCAGCGCCGGAGGAGCCTGCACCGACGACGATGACGTCGTAGCACGGTTGCGTTGTCATCAATTCTCATCTTTCACTCAACTGAGTTGTTCACACCGCCATCTGGCTTCGCAAGACCGTTGAGCGGACGGGCGGCCGTGAGAGAAGCACTCTGGCGAAGGACGATTCCTACCACCTGGTGGAGCCAGCAACTCCGCAGTGTGGATGGTGGCTTCGGTGAGAGCAGCAGGATTAGTTCGACACCTGCCCGGCCCTCTGGGATGGATACCGTTCCGTCCTTCATTACGACCGGATCGGTGATGTCCTGCTCACGAGCGGATTGGGATCCCCGGGGTCAGAGTCGACAGCGACGGAGAAAGCGCCATCGACGGCGAAGTCCCGTTGCCCTTTGGTCCCCCCTGATCCACTGCACGCCGCGAGTGCCGGCCCGGCCAGCACAAGCGCCGC
>NZ_JASDCV010000042.1:0-26894 GCF_030407755.1 Rhodococcus sp. APC 3903 | reverse complement strand
ACGTGAATGGCTGCCGAAATATGAACTGAAACAACGACGGGCGGTTTCGACGAGGTGTTTCTCGTTCGAAGTGTCTGTAGCCCTGCGCCCTTCTATGTGCCGTGCTGTCAGTACTGGCTAGATCGCTCCACCAGGACTCGCTGACGTCGCTGAACTCTGCTGGCGCTGCTTATTGCGGCAGCATCTGTTGCGACGCTCGTGCGGTGTCCAGTGTGCGACTTTGATGTTGCTTGGGGAAAACCGGCAAACTGTTCGGATGGAAACTCTGGATTCGAGCTCGGAGGACCGGTCAGAGGAGTCCGCGTCGCCACCCGCACCGCCGCGTCGCCTGAAGAATTTCGGTTTAACGGCCGCTCTCTCGGTAACTGGTACAGCTCTTGTGGCGGTGAGCTTCTTCGCGTTACTTTCCGGTGATGCGGGGGTTGCTCAGCCTGTCGCGACCATTCTCGGTGGTGCTGGTGTGTTCGGTGCCGGTGTTCTGACGTTCAGAGCTGCGCACAACAGCCGGCTGAGCGCGGAGAAAATAGCCACCGAGACACTCGCGCATGCCGAACGGGTTGCTGTCGCGGAGAAGGAGCGGGGTGAGCAGCAACTCGCGCAACAACGGGCACAAGCTGACGCGGATCTGCAAGAACAGACGCGGACGGCTCTGCGAACTCACGAGCGGGAAGTGATCCGGGATCTCCGATCTCGATACACCGCCACTGCCGCTCAGCTTGCTCACAAGTCCGCCGCGATCCGGCTTGCTGGTGTTTACGCCCTTGCCTCTCTTGCTGACGATTGGCAGCAGCAGAACGAACCGGACGAGTCACAAGTGTGCATCGACCTTCTGCGCGCCTACCTGCGGACACCCAACACATTGACACCGCCGCTCCTCGCCGCAGAATTGCCCGACACCGGAGAGCTAGAAGTGCGGAAAACGATCCTGCTTACCCTTCATCGACGTCGCCATGCAACCGAACCGGGACCGAAGAGTTGGAGAAATTTCTACTGCACCGTGACGGGCGCCGACCTCACCAATCTGCGTCTGGGATCGGCAGATCTGTCCGGTGCGAACCTCTCTGGCGCAGATTTGTCGGATGCCACCCTGCGCACCGCGAATCTACGCGGCACGATTCTGTCCGGCACGATTCTGTCCGGCGTAAACCTGGGCGGGGCAGATCTGCGCGATGCGAATCTACGTGGCGCGGACCTGACCAACGCGATGCTGCACGGCGCCATTCTGCGCGATGTGAATCTGCGTGAAGCGGATCTATCCCATGCACTTCTGGATAGCGCTAGCCTGAATGGCACGAATTTGACTGATGCGAATCTGTCTGGCGCAAATTTGACTGATGCGACTCTGTTCTGCACGATTTTGTCCGGGACGAATCTGACTGGTGTAGACCTGTCTGGCGCAGATCTGATGGGGCTGGTCTATGACGACACGACCATATGGCCAGCCGGTTTCGATCCGCCTCTTTCTGGCCACTGACAGGCTCCCACCAGGTATTTCGCCTCCCATGGGTCGGTGACTGCAGTGCGGATGCGTGCAATCTTGTGGGTGGTGCTGACTTTTGACGCAAGAACCAGTTCCTTCTGCGCCGTGTCTGCGCCGTCGAGAACAACGAGATTGAGGTGACCCCAATCCTTCTCGGGCACCGACGAAATGCGGAAGACAAGCTAGTCGGTTACCTTCGACACCGCATCGGAGTGCACCGACCGATCTCAAGGTGCTCCGGGACGTATCCGAGGAAGACATCAAGAACTGGTTCGCCACCATCATCAAAGCACCGGGCCGGCCCAAGGACTGGGACGGCGACCAGATCGATCGAATCGCGCAAATCGCTGTCGATTCTGCTTGTCGTCCAGCACTGCGATTCGGCGACCGCACCTGTACGCAACATGCTGCACGCGTACGCACCCCAACCCGGAAATCTTCGTCGTTACATGGTAATCGACAGTTACCACACCATCCGAATCCTGCGGCGTTGTGGGCACGTCCAATTCACGGCTGCCTGTTTCGGTGCCCGGCCAGAGGGGCACTTCGAACACGTTCGTCGGCGAGCCGTTAAATGTCGATGGGGGACGAGCCGTCCGATGTTTCTCGGGGCTGCTAAGGGATCGATCTTGCCGAGTTCATCGCCAAGTGTGTCGGCTGTGACGTTGGGTTCGTGCGAGTTTCGAAGGTTCATCAAGGACTGTGCTGGTGCTGACCACTTTGGACAGGCCGCTGCCCGACATCTACCGTGATAGTCCTTGTGTACTAGACGCTCTCATCGATCCGACGGCATCGACGTCGATATGAGGGCTCTTCGATCTTGTCCGGGCAATCAGCATGAATTCTGAGTTGCGCCCCGCTGACCGCGGGTGCAGTGAAATCGGACCTTGCGAGGTTCCCGGTTCCTGAAACCATAGGACATGCGCTTGACCGTCTTCACGAGCCGGCTCGAACCTCGGTGCGTGCATTGGCAATCCCGGTGGTCACGAAACGCGTTGATCTCGGGTCACCACGCATCGACCGTCGTGGCCAGGGTGAGCAGTTCGGGGATGCTCGAGTTGATATACCAGCTCAAGAAATTGTGCAGCCGGTGCCGCGTGAGGTGCGGGTCCGCGCCGACCCGTACGGTCGCGACCAGCATCCGCAGTTCTTCCTTCGCGATGAAGGCAGACAAAATCTGATCGCTCACGTGTTCGTCGACGATCGCGTTCCACATCTTGCCGAACCGCTTGTCCGGCAGACGCTCCCGTCCGGTTAGTAAACCGGCGCGGGTTCGCGCACTCTGGATCGAGCTTGCCGCCGCGGCGGTCCTTGAGTTCCCGAGTGGCTCGTCGGCGGACCTTCGTCACGGCCGCGTTGGCCAACTGAACGAAATGGAAATGATCAACCACCAGCGTAGCGTTCGGCAACAATCCCTCCGTGCGAACCGCGGCCGCGTATAGAGTCGCACTGAAATCATCTGTGACGTAGTCGATCACCTCATCAAAGCCCAGCTTACGAAGAAGATCGTGCTTGCCCGCACTGGCAGTGCTGGCAACCCATGCGCCACACGCCTTTGCGATCTGGACAGCAAGGTGCCCGACTCCGCCGGCGGCGGCATGGACAAGTGCGCGCTGGCCCGGTTGGACGTGGGCGGTGTTGACGAGGGTTTGCCAGGCGTTCAAGAATGCGAGCGGGAGTACTGCGGCGGTCTTGTGGTCAAGGTTGAGTGGCTTCAAGGCAAAGTGACGCGCGGGCGCTGCGATGAACTCGGCGTATGCGCTGGCAGGGTGAGGAAAGCGTGGCATCCGAACACCCCGTCACCTGGCGAGAAGAGGGTCACTCCCGGTCATGTCTCTTCGACGATCTCGGAGACATCGAAACCCAACACAAATGGGGGGATGGCGTCGGTCGCGAATTGCCTGCGAGCCCGGGTCTTCCAGTCCTGGCTGACCCAGCAGCCTTCGAACGCGCCCGACGACTGCTCGAGAGTATGGATTTGCCGATCGACAGGGTCGCTGAGGAGGCCGGATTTGGCTCCGCGGGTTCACCCCGGCAGCACCTACTCATTGCCGCTGGGGTGTCGCCGCACGCCTATCGACGAACATTCCACACGGCGGTCGTCGCATCACCTGGTTAGTCCGCGGTTGGATTCTTGCTTGGAGAAGACGAAAATCTGGGAGTTCGACGCTGGTTGCCCGCTCAAAGTTGAAGAGCCCCGAAGGTGGTCGGGTCGCCGAAACAAAGTTGGGGTGCTGTGAGAGTTTGGGGGCTGCGACCGTTTCAACCGTGGTTGTTGATGACTCCCGGACGATCATCGATTTAGCGGGTGCTAAGTTTCCTCTTGCAGGGAACACCGGTGTGAATCCGGGGCTGTCCCGCAACTGTCACCGAGTAACAAACCTTCAATGCAATGGCCACGACCTCCCTGGGTTGGAAGGCCGAAGGCGAGTGTTGATCCGGAAGCCAGGACACCTGCACCCCAACAGGTTCACGTCACGAGGATGAATAATGCGAGCGCTCACTCGCCGCGATCGGCTCACCGCCGAGCGGCTACCCAGTCATACCCCCCACCAGGCACCGAACGCACGCGGGTTGGGGCGCAAGATCGTCACCACCGCGATCCTGGTCTCCGCGCTTGTCATCGGCGGATGTTCGTCGAATGGCGCCCCCGGTTCCACGGGATCTTCCTCGCAGGCCAGTGCTCTGCGCGCCGACGGAGACGGCATTCTCACGATCTACAACTCATACAAGATCGCGGGGCTGGATCCGGCGGGGACAGGAACCAACTGGCTCTTCGACTGGGGTGTCGCAGAGAACCTGCTCCAGGTCACCGACATCGGCGAGATCAAGCCTTGGCTCGCTGAAGACGTTTCGCGTGACGGTGACACCCGATGGGTGGTTTCCTTGCGCGACGGTGTGACGTTCCAGAACGGAAATCCAGTAGATGCTCAGGCGGTTGCGGCCGCACTAACCAGGCAGATCAGTAAGTCCACCGCCGCGCAGGTCTACCTCGATCCGGCTACGACGGTCACCGCCGAAGGCGGCAAGGTCGTGCTCACCACGCCGGAGCCTAACGCCATGGTTCCGGCGGCGCTGGCCGCTCGCGACAATTCGCTCCAGATCTACGACGTTTCCGTCATGGACGCGACCGGCGGCGATTCCACCAAAATCGTCGGCGCTGGCGCATACTCCGGCCCCTATTCGATTACCGAGTGGAGCCCCGAGAATCTCGTTCTGGCACCGTTCGCGAAGCACTGGGAAGGGACCCCGCCGCTGCAAGGCGTGCACGTGAAGGTTGTCGCGGACGAGCAGGCTCGACTGGCCGGCGTCCAGAGCGGCGAAGCCGACATGGCGTTCTACCCATCCACTGCAGCGAAGTTGGAACTGCAGTCGAACCCGGACATTAGTGTGTTGTCCTCGAAGTTGGCGTTGCAGTCCCTGCTGGTCGAGATGAACCTCAAGTCGGGGATCTTCACCGACACCGACGTCCGGAAGGCTTTCACTTCGGCGATCGATTTCCAGGGTATCGCAGATGGTGTAGGCAACGGTCAGTTCGAAGCTGCTACCGGGTTGTATCCCGCGGCGATGGAATTCGCAGTCGACAATCAGCAGTCCGATCTCCCGGCGGCGAAAGCGCTCCTCGAGGGGGCGGGTTGGGTTCCCGGCGCCGGCGGCATCCGAGAGAAGAACGGTCAAAAGCTGGTCGTACGATTCGTCACCCAAGCTCAAGGGCCCGAGACCAACGACGTCGCTATCGCTATGAAGGATCAGGTGTCCAAGGCGGGCTTCGATCTGCAGATCGACAATGCCGAGGACTCCGCAGCGGTGAAGAAGAACCCTGAGGGCTGGGAGGCATCCGTGGCACTGAGTGGTTCGCTCTCTGGCACAGCTGATCCGATTCAGCCTTACCTGGTGCGTTGGACGACGGGCGGCTCCTCCAACGCGCAGGGCATAGCGAATCCCGTCATCGACGAGATCGGCGCGAAACTGCGTACCGAGTTCGACGAGCAGACCCGCAACAACCTCCTCGAACAGGCGCAGGGCATTCTCGTCGAGGATCAGGCGTATGTCGTGGCCGGCACCTACAAGTACTTCACCGTTGTGACCGGACCCGAGTGGGCCGACTACCAGGTGTCGAGTGTGCGTCGGCACATCACTAGCACTACCGGACAGTAGCGACGGCCCCTTCGATGCGAGTTCTCGTACTCGTACGGCGCCGGGCGTCGGAAGCATTGATCACCTTGTTGGGCGCAAGTGTTCTGATCTGGTGTCTTCTTCCGCTCGCTCCTGGAGACCCTGCGCGAATGATCCTTGTCGCGCAGGGTATTCCGGAGCCTAATCCGGCTCAACTGGCGGAACTGAGTGAGCGCCTTCACCTGGACTCTCCTTTGTTCTCGCAGTATCTGCATTGGTTGTGGAATTGCCTCCGCGGCGATTTCGGGTATTCGTTCGCCTCCGGTCGATCTGTTGGCAACGAGTTTCTCTCGCGGTTACCGGCAAGTTTGCGGCTTGCGTTGGTGGCGTTGGTGATTGCGGTGGTTTTGGCTGTGGTCCTCGGAGTCGTCGGCGCATACTGCCGGGGCCGGTGGCCTGATTACGCCGCGCAGGGCTTCGCGTTGCTCTCGGCATCCATTCCCGGTTTCGTGGTGGCTTTGCTGTTGATTCAGGTGTTCGTCATCGGTCTCGGGTATGGCAAGGCCGTCCTCGACGGTCAGTGGAGCCAGACATGGATGCCGGCGCTGTGTCTCGCACTCGGGTTGTCGGATGCCTGGTCGCGTCTGTTGCGGGCAAATCTGATCGAGTTCATGGACACCCCGGCAGCACACGTTCTGCGGGCCCGGGGAGCGAGGCCGTGGCGAATCTTGTGGCGTAACGGATTACCCAACAGCACCGTCCCGTTGTTGCATGCCTTCGCTGTCGGGGTTGCGATGCTGATCGGCGGGGCCACCGTCATCGAAACGGTCTTCACCTGGCCGGGTCTGGGCTCGTTCGTCGTCGACGCGGTTCGCACGCGGGATCTGCCGGTCGTCCAGGCCTTCACGATCTTTGCCACTCTCACCTATGTCATCGTCAGCGTCCTTGCCGATGTCATGACGACCGTGATCGACAAGCGGATAGCGGTGAACGTATGAGAAGCAGCCTGAAGTTGCGGACGCCGAGACCTGTTCGCGAAAAAGGTAAGCGGGCTCTCCGTGATGTGCCGCGGCCGGTACAGGCCGGGGCGGCACTGCTCGCGTTGGTCGCTGTCGTCGCGCTGTTCGGACCTCTGCTGGCGCAATTCCCGCCGAACGAACCCCACTACTCGGACAAGTTGCTAGCGCCCGACAGCGTCTATTGGTTCGGCACCGACCAGTACGGCCGTGACCAATTCGCTCGAACGGTCAACGGTCTACGACTGTCTCTGGTGTCCGCGATTCTTGTCCTGCTCGGATCCACCACCGTGAGCGTGTTGGTCGGTATCGCCGCTGGCTTGTCCGGCGGTGCCCTGGACACAATCGCCTCTCGGCTGATCGACATCGTGTTAGCCATCCCCAGCCTGGTACTCGCGCTCGCCATAGTCGGATTGTTGGGCCCTGGATACGGGAATTTGCTACTTGCGCTTGTGATTTCCAGTTGGGCAACCGATGCGCGGATCGCACGGGCCCTGACCATGGAAGCACGAACTTTCCCCTTCGTGATGGCCGCCCGCATTTCCGGTTCGAGCACAACAGCAATCGGCGTCCGGCACATCCTTCCCGCCGTCCTGCCGCAGATCGCGATCATCTCGACCCTGCGATTAGGTGGCATCGTTGTCGCCCTCGCAGGATTGTCCTTCCTCGGATTGGGTGTACAGATGCCCACGGCCGAACTCGGCGCCATGCTGGGCGACGGTCGCCGCTTCCTCACCGCGGCACCGTGGCTATTGATAGCCCCCTCCATCGCCATATTGCTGATCGCCACCGGCGCCAATCTGCTCGCCGAAGGGCTGCAACAGAAAAGTAAAGGTTCACGCTGATGTCCCGAACCGAATCTGTCATCGAAATCCGCGGCCTCACCGTCTCCTACCGCGGCGGAGTCAACGTCGTGGACAACGTGAACCTGACGGTGCGAGGGGGAGAGGTAGTGGCGATCGTGGGCCCCAGTGGCAGCGGGAAGACCACGATTCTCGAAGCACTCCTCGGGACACTGCCCACAGCTGCAGAAGTCAGCGGCGAAATACTGGTCAACGACCAAGACATGACGACGATGACCGAAGCACAGTGCCGGGCGGTGCGCGGTGAAGTCCTCGGCTACGTCAGCCAAGACCCCTTCGGCGCCGTCGACAACCTGATGACGGTGGGCACCAACATCGCCCAATCATGGAAAACGAAACAACGCAAAGTGACCCACGGCCAGATTGCGTCAAAACTCGATCAAGTTTCCCTCTCGCCCGGCGATACACGCCGCCGCGAATACCCGTTCAGTTGGTCCGGTGGCATGCTCCAACGCGCCTCGATCGTCGCTGCCGGCGCACTCGATCCAGCAGTCGTGCTCGCAGACGAACCGACATCCGCGCTCGATTCGATCAACGCACATGGCGTGATGGGCATACTGACAGGCACCGGCCGCGCTTTACTTGTCGTGAGCCACGATGTCGATTTGGTCTGTGGCTACGCCGACCGCGTATATCGGATGGCGCATGGACGCATCGTCTCGGTCGACGACAGTGCGACCGCACTACGTGCGTACCGCGATCGAACAGCACCTCGGCCACAGCGTCCGGTCGCGCACACCCCAGGAACCACACCACTGCTTCAAGCCCGATCACTGACCAAGAACTACGGTGCGGGACGGGGCCTGGCCCCCCTCGACTTCGATGTGCACAGTGGTCAGATCCTCGGAATCAGCGGATCCTCGGGTACCGGCAAAAGCACTCTGCTGCGATTGCTCGCCGGGGAGGAAACACCGACAAACGGAAAACTACTGTGGGACGACGTCGATCACAGATCCCGGCCAGGCACAGTCGCCATGGTCTTCCAGAATTCGCGGGGCAGCCTTAATCCGCGGTGGCCGCTGCATCGCATCGTCACCGAACCATTGCGCCCACGTCTGCGAGTGCGTTTGAGCAAGACCGAGTCCATCGACCGGACACGCCATGCGCTCGAGCGGGTGGGGTTAGGTCACATCGATCCATCTCGCCGCGCGACTCAACTTTCGGGCGGTCAGGCGCAACGTGTAGCCATCGCACGTGCGCTGGTCGGCGACACGCGATTGTTGTTGGCTGACGAACCCACAGCAGCTCTTGACGACGAAAGCGCCGAGATTGTCATGACGTTGATGCGCAGCCTCACCGAAGACGGACTGGCCATCGTGGTGGTCTCCCACGATGATCGCATCCTGGAAAACTACGCCGACACTGTGATCTCCACCGACCCTGCACCTGCCGGTAGCGTCGCCCCCTACTGTCAGACAAGTGTGGTGGTGTGAACGCTATTCCACGGTGCGATGACTTCTTCGGAGAAGATTCGTAGACTTTCGCCGATCGCTGTATAGCTCGGACTGGCCGGTTGCACGTTGCACAACACGTCGGTCGCATGAGGAATCACTAAATCTTCCGAAAGCGCTTCCCGCACTTGTAGTCCGGTGCCGATGTAAGAGTGCCCTGTGGACACGTAGTCGTGTGCTGTGAAATCGACCGGGAATCGCCCTGCGGCATAGGCCTTCTCCAACGATCGTTCGATGCCCGGCCGTAGGTGCGTGAATGCGTCACTTGCGCTGGCTGCGCACAGTATTGACCGTGATACTCCCACTCGCGGTGCCCCAGCTCCTTGATAGTGGTGGCGATACTGCGCTGACCTGTCGGCGGCTATCTCGTCACGGGGGCCGAGCGGGGAAGACGAACGGCCGGTGAGAACGCCGAGTCCAAGTTCAGCAGCAAGTGCGAAACCGGACTCCGAGGCGGTGCCGATCCAGAGTCTCGCGCGCAAGTCCGGTGCTGAGGGAACAACATCGCTATCAGCGGTCAAAGCGCCGCAAAGAAGGTCGAGATTGCCCCGGAAGAGTTCGTGTCGGCGGGAATGGTCGACGCCGAAGCGGCGTGCAGTCACCTCATCAGAACCCGCACCGAGCCCGAGTTCGAGACGCCCCCCGCTGAGCGCGTCGACCATCACGGCGTCCTCTGCCAACCGAAGCGGATGTTCCGTCGATCCGACGACCACCGCAGTGCCGAGTCGAATCCGGCTGGTGTGTTGAGCGATGGCGGACAAAAGAACGAGGGGTGACGGACAATGCGCCTGTTGGGTACCGAAATGGTGCTGCGCGACCCAGAAGGAGTCGAAACCGAGTTCCTCGGCCAGAATTGCCAATTCGATATTCTGTTGCAGTACCACCACCGAAGGATCGTGCCCGACGATATGTGAGATGAATCCGAACCGCATGCACAAACCTCCGCCGAACCGATACTTCCGAGTTCGACTTTATCCTGTGAAGTTAACCGACTTAACGCCGTTTCTGCGGATTTAGCGTACTCGAGTATCGGCGATCTCGTCTGGCACGATCTCAATGGCAACGGAATTCAAGACTCGGGCGAGACCGGTATCTCGGATGCCCCATCATGCTCTCCAGCAACGATTCAAACGGGAACGCTGTCGTCTTGTCTACGACCACCGACGCAGACGGAAGATGCCGGTTCGACGGGTTACGTTCGGAAACATACACAATATACTTTCAATCCGTCCCGATTGGGGGGCGGGGGAGAGCTTCACGGGAGCACGTGCCGGCAGCGATGACATGCTTGATTCCGGACGGAGATTCGGTCACGCGAAAGACGGATCCGATTTTGTTAGGCATCGATAGCCAAGACTTCGGATGGGACCGGGGTGTCGTCACTGAAACGACTACTGTGCCGCCGACTACCTCAGTGCTGATCGTGGTACCGCCGATCTTCCCGAAGCCGTCGGACGATCTCGTGGAACGAGAGGGGAATCGGTAGCGAGCCATCCGCAGGTGGAAGGATCTCCCTCGGAAACCGGAACCCTTGGGGTCTCGACGACTACACCGGTTCACTCCAAAGCAGTCGATATCTACAACTTGACAGCCCCGTTAGCGCGCCCCGTCAGTGTTGTGCCCAAGTTTCAGAACTCCTCACGACTGCAGTGAAGCACTCAATTCTTTCTTTTCGTCGGAGAGGGGGGATGAACCATCGGTACGAGAGAAACAGCGAAAATCACAGTGAGCACACATCGCCGTGCCGACGAAGACTGCGACCGCACGGTCAGCACCACGAGGCGGGCCGCTGCTGCGAGTGACGAGCAGACAGTGGAGGAGACTGCCGCACCGCCCTCGTCGGAGCGTTCTCTCGAAAGTGTTGGGGCGCGCACCCCTGCAGCTATAGGCAGCGACTCCGACGACGGTGATGATTTTCTGACTCCGGGACACGTCGCCGCGTTGTTCCACGTCACCCCGAAAACCGTCGGCCGCTGGGCTGCAGAAGGTAAAATTGGATACATTACGACTGTCGGCGGGCACCGCCGTTATTTCCGTGCCGACATCCATGCTCTCCTTCGCGCACTGAGCGACCCAAAAACCGACTGAGCCCAAGCTGAAGCCCCGAGCCTGACACTGCTGAAGGTCGTCGAGAGGAGGATCTTGATGGATTTCGTTGTTCGGGCGGTCTCGGCTCTGCCGAAAGTGACCGGTTCGGTGGTGGAGTCGAATAACTGGCGACTTCACGAAGGGTATCCGGCGGTCGACTGGTCGTTGGTTGCTCGCCTGAGCGTGCTGGTAGTCGGGGCGCGGGCCACCAACTGGGATCTCGACGACTGGGTGCGGTGCGGCGACGAGAGCGGTCTCTTCGGCCCCGATTCTCGTCTGTGGGAGGAGTTCTTCACACAGCCGCTGACTATTGGGAGCGAAGACTATCGCGGCCATCGTCAGCGCCCCCCGCGACCGCAACTCAAAGCTGTGGTGACCGGCATGGCCACCCACGGCATCAGCATCTCGACGCCGTACCTGTCACAACTGCGAACCGGCATGCGGGGCAGCCCTTCCGAAGAAGTGATAGGGGCACTGGCAAACTACTTCGGTGTCTCTCCCGGATACTTCTTTTCGATCCCGTGGGACGGCGCTCGCGAAACCGTGCACGGCGAGGACGGGAAAGTCGTCGCTGGCCTTGAGGATCCAGACCTGCTGAAGCTGTTGTCGACTTGGAACGGCCTCTCGTCCAGGGCCTTGGATTCGCTGGCCGATGTAGCCACGAAGTTGAGAGCTGCAGAAGCGAGATACGTCATCCCGGTGGATTCGTCAGCGTATGTGCGTCTGGCCGAGTCTCGTTGGCGAAATCGTTAGCTCACCATGTTTCGTTCGTGACCTGTGGCTCAGAGCGGTGCCATTTTCGTTCCGCGCGGCCGCCAAGGCAAGTACCAGATCAGGGTTGGAACCGATCGGCGGTTGATCCAGTGCTCACCGGTGGATTCAATACAGAAGAATTTCCAGAGTGTTGACGACGGTTGAAAACCAGTCCAGAAACGACGGTCCAAAACTAGGCTACCTAACCAAGATTGAATGGGTGATCTTCATGGAAGACTGGGCATTGCGCGTGACACTGTCACCAACGCCCTGACCAGCGAGAGTTCACCGAAATATCAGCGACCATCAGTCGACTCCGCGATCAGCGCCTTGGAACCGAAGATCAGGGCGTTGCTCACACAGCACCTGACGATGCCGGCCACAGTGATCGCCGAACGCATCGGATGGGGCGGATCGATCAGCTGGCTACGCGCCGGTGCCACCGTTTACCGCCGCATACTCGCAAATCGGTCTGCCTCGCGACTACTACGTTCGGGTCTACGGAAACGACTACTCGGTAGACCCCTGGGCGATCGGACACCTGGTCGAGGTCGCTGCGGATCTGCGCCAGGTGGCGGTCACTCGTGAAGGACGAGTACTGGCCTAGCACGAACGGCGATGGTCACGGGGCCTGACCGTCACCGATCCACTGCACCTGAAATCAGCCGCCAGGCTGCGAGAACAATTCCAACAGCCGATGCCGGCTGCCGCCGGCGAGGACCGGTTGATGCGGGACCTGGGCGACTACGACCGAGCATTCGGAGTTGAATTCCCTTGTACTGCATCATGTAATGATGATTGGGTGCCGTGTTGGGTGCTGTGGATCCACTCAAGGACATCGAGCACTACGCCCAGGTAATGAAAGCGCCGCGCATACGGGAATCGGCAGCACGGCTAGCCGAGCAGGCCCGCAGCGACGGATGGAGCCACGAGGACTACCTTGCCGCCGTGCTGTCGCGAGAAGTCACGGCGAGGGAATCGTCCGGCACTCAGAACCGGATCCGATTGGCCGGATTTCCGACACCAAAATCGCTGGGGAAGTTCAACTTCGACTATCAACCGTCACTCAGTCGAGAAATGGTGGCATATCCGGGAACTGGAGTCTTCTCGACGCAGGCACGCAATGTGGTGCTTCTGGGGCCGTCGGGCACCGGCAAAACGCATCTGGCGATCGGGTTGGGAATCAAAGCGGCTCAGTCCGGGCATCGGGTTGCATTTGCGATGGCGGTTGATTGGGTGGCCAGACTCAAAGCCGCGCACGCCGGAGGAAAGCTACCAGCAGAGTTGGCGCGACTACGGCAAATAGGGTTGATTCTCGTCGACGAAGTCGGCTACATCCCGTTCGAACAGGATGCCGCGAACCTGTTTTTCCAGTTGGTGCCGAGTCGCTACGAGCATGCCTCACTGATTCTGACATCGAATCTGCCGTTCGGCCGATGGGGTGACGTGTTCGGCGATCAGGCGGTCGACGCCGCGATGATCGACCGAATCGTCCATCACGCAGAGGTTTTGACATTGAAAGGGGCGAGTTACCGACTCAGAAACACCGGAATCGATACGTTGACGTCCGTGAGAGCGGGCAACGCGGCATAATGAATACATCGGCGTGGTCTTGTTTCCGCCCGTCGGGAATGGACTAGGTTTCGACCGTCGTTCACATCATGAGACACCAATCGCCAGATAGGCTACGACCAGATTGGAAACCTTCTGTGGCTGAGGTGGGTTGGCAACTCCTACGCATATGCGGGAGGGCCGGGGCCCCAGCGCTGAAACTTTGGTCTTGTGGCACGAAGTAGGTGCCTACCACCTGTCCCGGACATCCACCTCTTTCGCTGGTGCGGGTGTCCGGGTCCGGCATCGTGGCGTTTCCTGGTGCCGTCACCGCTTTGGCCGGGATCGAGAACTTGCTGATGAAAGCCGGCTGGCTCACCGTTGTAGGGTTTGGTCCGAAAATTGCTCTGAGGCAATGGATGTGAGCATTCTTTGCGCGTCCTGGTGGCGGTAGCGGCGGTGTCCGCCTGCGGTTTGGGTGAATTGTATTTTGCCGTGGTGCGCCCATTTGGCCAGTGTTTCGGTGTCGATATCGAACGCTTCCGAAACTTGTCGAGGTGTCATCCGGATTGTCTCGTTGCGGGTGGGGTGTTCGTTGGTGTTGTTGGATGAATCGCTTGTTTTACGAGTCGAGTGCACCGTTCCGCAGCGTTTTGTACGTGGGGCTTCCACTTGCGCAGGGCGAGTCGTGTGGCATTGGTTCCGTACAGGCGATGGGGATGATCGTGATCTTGTCCCTTACGTGTTGCTGACCCTTGGTCGTGGCCATGTTTTTGGCCGGGGGCAGTGAGTTCATCGGGTAGATGCTGTCTGCTCCGGAACCCGTCAGGAAGGCGAATGTCGTTCCTGTTGAGAGGATCTCGCGAGTTCCTGTATTTCGCTGTTGTGGTATCGGTGGTGTCCGCCGGGGGTTCTGGTGTAGCTAATTTTTCCCGCCTGTGCCCATCGGCGAACGGTGGTCGGGTCGACATGAAAGATCGAAGCGACCTGACGTGGAGTCAACAGGGCATCGCTGCTATCGGAGTGTTCATTGCGGTGATGTGCGTGGTTCATGTTCTCGATACGGTGTGGGTTTCTCCGGAGGGGATAGTGCTGCCGGACTGGTGGTTTGCGGATTCTTGTGCAGTTTCAAGGGATCTGGGTGCTCTGTGCTCGCTTTGCTGCGAGCACAGAGCGAAGGCAGGGGCCGGTCAGGTCAGGAGAGGCTGCCGAACAGGTTTCCGAGTGATCCGGTTCCGGTTTCGGGGTCGGCGTCCTTCTTGGCGAAGTTGGTGGTGCAGCCGTTGAACTTCACAGCGTCGACGAAGATGGTCGAAGCGGAGGTGCCAGTGCCTTTGCTGACGCCGTAGTGCTCGACCTTCGCGCCGGGATTGGCTGCGATGATGGTGTCGAGCGAGGTGAGAACGCCCTTGGGTGCGCCGCCGATGGTGCGGGTGCTCTTCCAGAGTCCGTACTGGATGTTTGTGTGCTCGACCGCGGCAGTGGTGGCGGGCGCGCCGTTCTGGCTCGGCACCCACACCAGGGTGGTGAATCCGCCGTCGGCCGGGTTCGTGGTGCCGGTCAAACGCAACTGGAATGAAGCGCTGGTGGTCTCGGTGCGTTCGGAGAACCCGATCTCCTTCGCTGCGGCATCGGAGAGTGCGATGCCGCCAGCGGAGTGATAGGACACGGAGCGATCCGAGACGTCGGTGACTTCGAGCTTGAGGGAGCCGTCGGTGTCGAAAACACTCTCCGCTGAGTAGGAAGCGGTTTGGTCCTTCTCGTCGGCGAACGGGATGCCCCACCCGTTCGCGGTGGTTTCGGTGGACGTAACAGAGCAGGTGAAGCCTGTCTCCGGGTCTGCGGAGCCGAGCGAACCGGTTGGTGCAGCGTTGGCGAAAGCGGGCGCGATCAGCGCGGCCGCGCCGAGAAATGCCGCGACGGCTCCGGTTCGACGAGTGTTTTTGGGCATATTTTGTTCGCCTTTCTGGGTCGGGATTTACAACCGAAAGATAACATGAGTGACGCATTTGTCTGTGCGGCCGAAAAGGAAATTATTCTTCTATTGGAAACTCCATTTTTTGCGGTATCGATCCATTCTCGATTTCTCGAAATATACGTCTCATCTGGACTCTTGTGATCTGCATCCGTCCCCTGTTGCCGCAGCAGATCGGCGGGGGGCGTGACAATCCGGCAAATGCATGGAACTGCGAGTATCAGACAAGGGTGTATCGGTCACCCGTCGGCGAGGTGGGTTTCGCCCGCAGATTTGGTTCGTAATGCGTTGCCTGTAAATGGAATCGGCAAATGTGGCGCACAGGGCTGGGCGTGTGAACATGCGAAGAGCGTTGCCGGTTTGGATGGCCGGGTGATCTTGCGGGTGAAAAACTGAGCACTAGAGCAGTTGTCGAGGGATGGCGGCACCCTTTCATACGATTTGTGATGTCGCCTCGTCGCAAACCGGTGAAGATGCTGAACGCAGAGATCGGGAGTTCCCGGACTGTTTGACCAGGGTACTTTCTCAATTCTCTGGGATAGCTGGGAATGGATCCCCGGCTGAGAATTGTCATTTGCCGGAACCGGCGAATTTTCTGCTGTCGACGCACGCGTGGTGCAATTGTTTCCGATACCGAAATTCACACTAAATGACCGCGTGGATAATGGCTTTCTTGCCGATACACTTGAAATGAGCGAGTTGATTGCCCAAGGCATTTCTCCGTTGGATGCGCCTGCGGGGTCATCGGGTGCCGGTAACGGATTGCGGAGGAATGACCCTCTTGAAAATGGAGTTCGAGTAGTGGATTCGTGGTTGTGAGGGTGTCGGGCATGTGGGCTTTTCCGAGGCAAGCGGCGCTCGAGGTTTTGGATCGGGATCTGCGGCTCGTTCTGATCGAGGCTCCTGCGGGGTACGGCAAGAACTGGTTGGTACGAACGTGGATGCAGTCCGGTTCCGCCCGGGCGAGCCGGGCAGTGGTGGTGCCTGAGCCTGCTGCAGCAATCACGCGTGCCCGCTACTGGCAGGGCGTGATCGAGTTGGTGGCATCTCTCGGACGGGTGTTGTCGCCGCATCGCGAAGACCTGTCGTTCGAGGATACGGTCACGGCGCTCAGCCACACTGCGGTTCCCTGCGTCCTGGTGTTGAAACGTCCCGATCTGGTTGAGGGTTTCAGCGAGTCCGTCGAGTTCGTATTGGAGCAGTGTCCTCGAATCGATGTGATCGTCACCTCGGCTGGTTCTACTTCGAGTATCTGCCCGGACTTGCTCGATGTCCCGAACGCACGGATCGGAGCAGGGGACCTTCTACTTTCAGCTGAAGACACCGACAAATTGCTGCGCGCCGGTGCGTTGGATGTGCAACCAGGAGATGTTGCACGGATCCTGGAAGCATCCCTGGGGATGGCAGCGTTGACACGCGCAGGTTGCGCGGTCGTCGGGGCTCTGCCCCGATCCTCTGCGCGAGCACAACGATTCGGCGAGCTTCTACATGCGGCTATCGACAAGTACGTGGAGAACATGATGTTCGCACAGACTTCGTTCGCGGGGCTTCGAATGTTCGTGGAAAAAGTGGCGGTCGCGACAACCTTCACGGGCGATTCGGCGCAATCGATAACCGGCGAGGTACGTGCCCGAGAATATCTCGCAGAACTCGAGCGCAACGGGGCCATCGCACGCATCCGGTCCGAGCCGATCCCTACTTGGCAGTTTCCGCCGGCAGTGCGGGGGGCGATTCTCTTGCACCGCAGACGTCGTGGTGATGACATCGAGGCGAAGTGGGTGTCTATGGCACGCCGCGCCCTCGGCGAGAATGATCCAGTTTCTGCGGTGCAGTACGGCGTGGACGCTCGCGAATGGCCACTGGTGATCGAGATCGTGGAGCGCCACTGGATGTCGATGATCGCCGATCATGTAGTCACGCTGCGGGCGGTGCTGATGGCGATCCCGGAGGGATGTACCAGTGGGCATGTCGCGGTTCGAGCGGGCCGAAATTTGTTCACCCGCAACGGCGGTGAAGTATCGGACATGGTTGATGTAGTACCTCACGAACCGGACGAACTTCAATCGCTCGGGCACAGCGAACGGGCAGCTGACGCGTTGAGCGTGGGGTGCGTGCAATCGATCATGTTGAGGGTCTCAGGGGAGTATTCCGCTGCTGCCGACCTCGTTGGTCGACTTTCACGCGTGGGCCGCTACGCACTCGAGGCGCGTCCGGAGATGGTCGCTGACTTTCTGCCGCTGATGCGACTGCAATGGGGTATCACCTATCAGTTGGCCGGTATGTTTGCCGAGTCTTCTGTCGAGTTCACGTTGGCGTATCGCAGTACCGAATCAGACTCCAGCAGTTTCATCGCCCGCAATGCGGCAGGAGGCAACGCGTTGAACTGGGCGCTGCGAGGCGAAACAAGCCGCGCGGAGGAATGGCTCACTCTTGAAGCGAGCTACCCGGACCCGCCAGGTTGGCTCGAACCGATGGTCAAGGTCAGCGGCCTCACCGCCCGGGTTCTCACGGCGCTCGACCAGGGCGACAACGAGGATTCGAGGCGTATCCTCGAGCAGCTCGGTGAACCGAGAGAGAAAGAAGAACTCTGGGCATTCATGCTCTACGCGCGTACGCGGCATGCTCTTGCCGTGGGGAACCCGGTGCCCACCCTGACAGCTCTACGACGGACCCGAGCCTCTCGTGAACGCAAGCTCCGCAACGGAGCCGTCGCTGCAACGTTGCTTGCGTCGGCGGAAATCGATTTGATGATCGCCAAAGGCGACGCCAACCAAGCTGATGCCGTTGCCGCAAAAATCGAGAATCCGGCCGCCTCCCTGTGGACCTTGGTCTCGGTGACACGACTGCACGCGGTAACCGGACGGGACAAATCTGCACTGGAGCTCTCTCGCCGCGTCGACGAGGCCGAGGCCTTGCAGTTTCCCCGCGCCTATCTCGAACTATTGCTTGTCGAAGCACAATTGAACTTGCGCAGACAAGATCCGGCACGAGCTCGCAGACTTTGGCGCAGAGCATGTTCCATCGCAGACCAGACAGGAAACAGCAGTTCGTTCGCCACCGTCGACGAACACGTACTCCGCGCACTTCAAGAGACACAGAACTTCGACTCCACGGCCCTGTCAACCTACTCGAGAGCCCCGCACGTACCGGTGTACCCGGACGGATTGGCTCTGGTCCGACTGACCGACCGCGAACACACTGTTCTGATCTTGCTGGCTACGGGTTTGGCGAACGCCCAGATCGCGGAAAAACTGTTCGTCTCTGCGAATACAGTCAAGACCCAGATCCGCAGTCTCTACACCAAGATAGGCGGACACAATCGCGAAGACCTCGTCGCTGATGCCCGCGCACTCAACCTCATCTGACCGGCCGTGCAAATACTCTGCACGCCGGCCAATCGCAAACAGATACCGATACCGATATGGAACACCTGCGGAGACATTAACTGTATGAATATCTACACGAAGATCGTGCTGTCGACGGCCCTTGCCGCGCTGGTATTGCCGCAGGCCGGATGTTCCCTGAACACTCCGCCACCCGCAGAACACACAATCACCATCGAACACAGCAAGGGCTCCACCGCTCTCGAGGCAGTGCCACAGCGGATAGTGGCGCTGTCGACTTCATGGGCGGACACGGTCCTCGCCTTCGGACATCGACCTGTCGGGATCGGCGTGATCACCGGAATCACCACTACCGGTGGGCACTACCCGTGGCAAGGTCGCTACGAGGCGGCCACAGTGAAACTGTCGCTCCTCGGTGCCCCCGCATATGAGGACATCGCTGCCCTCGAACCGGACTTGATCCTTGCGGACTATTCCGCGCGTGACGACGGTGTCTACGACCGGCTCACCTCCATCGCTCCGACTGTCGCCCCTCTGGCGGCAAGCGGATACGTCGATCCGTGGCGGAAACAAGTCGAAACCGCGGGAGCCTTTCTCGGCGAACAGGTCCGAGCATCGGAACTGATCGCGAACACCGATACGGCACTCACGGCGTTAGCCGATGAGCACGCGCACTTGTCAGGGAAGACCTTCGCCATTGCCACCGCAACCCAAGCCGGCATGGTCGGTATTGTCGCTTCCAACAGCGACCCCGCCGTCGAACTCTTCACCGAGATAGGAATGAGGTTGCCAGAGCAGGTGATCGATCTCGCCGGCCCGGCCCCTCGATTGATCGTCTCCCTGGAAAACGCCCTCCCCGCATTGCACGCCGATCTGATCTTGCTGCGCGACTCTACCGAGATGCTACCCAACAGAATCCCTGGCTGGGAGGAACTTCCGGCCGTGCGAACCGGCGCGGTTCTCTTCCTCGACGGGCCCTTGACTGCGGCCTTGAGTGATCCCAGCGTATTGAGCATCGACTATCTCTTCTCCCATTTGGAGTCGAAGCTGACCGCAATACCCTGAAACGAGTTGTGTCATTGGACCAACTCAGATCTATCACAGGTAAGTCGGCGACGATCGCCCCTTACCCCGCCAAAGCGGAGTGCAACCGTGGGCCGTGCATGGTCAAGATACTTCCCATAAATCCACACTGCACCAGTGTCCCGGGAAATCAACCGCCGGATCACCCCACTCGTGAACCGTAGCCGGAATAGGAACCGACTGTGTGCAAGGAAAAATTCTCATTCATGATCAATTATTCTCAGTGACTTCCCCCGGACATTGCCACATCCTCCTCCAGCCGAAAAAGATTGGATCTTCGATGATTACTGCTGATTACCGTGCAGAAGAACACCCCACCTTCGGTATCGAACGGAAAGGATACTCGAAAACCGCAGTCGACAGATACGTCCGAGAAGTCACGGAGCGACTCACTTCTCAATCATCGAAGATCGAAGAACTCGAACCTCGCCTGTCCGACGCCGAGCGAACGCTCCAGTCCACCGCCGTTCAACTGAATCAGGTCACAGCCGAACGGGACCGACTCTCTCGTCGCTCCGATGACCAACACACCCGGCTCCAATCGGCGCAATGGGAGATCACCAGACTGACCCGCGAGCTCAACGAGATGATCTCCGCCCCCAACTCGAACACTGCCATCGGAAACCGAATCGAGCGGATGCTCACTCTGGCAGGCGAAGAAGCCACTCACATACACCACCGAGCAGAGTCCGCCGCAGAGGAGATCATCGCGGCCGCCACGGCGAAAGCGGAGAAACTGACCGCCGAACTCGAAGAACGGCGAGCGCTGATGGAAATCAAACAACAGCACACGGAAAACGAGTACGCCGAACTGATGCGGTCAGCACGAGCGGACGCCGCACGAATCTCCTCCGAATCTATCGCCGACCGCGATGCCGCCGACATCGAGGCAAACGCACGACGCGCCCATCTGGAAGAAACACTGAACACAGCCCTCGCCGTTCGGCGTACCGAAGCAGAAGCTGCGATCAAAGCGCAGGAATCCGCCGTCGCGAACGACATCGAACAACGACTGCACGCCGCCGAATCCGAAGCGCATCGACTTCTCCGCGAGGCAGAAACAGAGACAGCGCAATTGTGGACGCGCACGCGAATGGAGTGCGCACAACTCGGCGATCTCCGAGACGACGCACTCAATCACCTTGTCGAGATCAGAGAGCACCTCGACCAACTCCCTCAACTCATCGCTTGGGCCGACACCCGACGACACCTCGAGAGTTCCCTGCACCCGAGCGGCGAGCAGAAGCAAACAGCGGCCGGCGCACTCGATGTCGCGTGATACAGCGTCAAGGCTGAGGTGAACCGGCATGGGCGCACACAGCCGACCTGAAGATCTCGAAACCGAACCCGTGACGGACTACGACGAGACCCGACTGCCGCACAGGTCTTCGGCGCGCTACACGTCGACGAAAATGTTTCGGGAAATCGAGGGAATCCATGTCGAGAGAATCCAGCATCACCCCGCTGACATCGAATTCGATCACCAAGAATTCGCTCACGTACGAAGAGAACTGGCTTATCTGCGTACCACTGTCGCTGCGACACGTTCGGAGACCGGCTTCGAAGACGACCTCGTATACGTGCGTGATGACCTGGTTCGGCTGCGCGGGCTACTCGAAGAAGACCAAGCGCGTGTGGCAATTCTCCTGACACGAGGGGAGGAACTCTGCCGCCAACTCCTCGATCTACTCGCCACGCTGCAACACACCACAAGATCTATGAACGCACAAAGAATCGAACGGTAATTATGGATATAATATATGAAAACTTATTCATATTGATGATACTTCTATTCGAGGAAAGTAGCTAAATGCCCTTTTCGGTAAAGTTCACCCCTGGCGTGAATCTGGAATGACTCGACCAACACACTTGCCTTTCTCGCGATGGCTGAGGGCCCATTTTGCAGAACAAGACGACCGGATCTTGCCAAAGCACTGAAAATTTCACCCAGCGAACTGACACGTTGGATATCATCTACCCGATCAAAACCATGTGCGCGATCAGCAGTCTTATCGACTTGCCGATGCATGAGATCCTGATCGAGGCAGGATTCATCTCACGGAGCGCGATAGATGTGATCACTTCGATCATTTCACGACAGCCGAACTTCGCCGAGAGCTGCAAACGCGAGAATTGGTGCTCTTTCACCATTCGCCGTCGGATCGGTAGGTCACGCATCAACCGATGCGGAGACGGACGATGCCGGCTCGCGGTGCTCCCAACAACTCGTCGACACTGTTCGCGTGCCGGAGGCGGCAGATCCGGTCCCGCTCGATGCGTTTCTCGATCGCCACACCTCGGCGGAAGAGCTGGTGGAGACGACAAAGACCCGGCAGAACACCTCGACACGAGACGACATCTGTAAGGCTGACGCGGTTCTTCGGTCCGCGGAGGTGTTGCGTGAACACGGCGTGCTCACCCTCGACGATGCGCGCCGGCTACTTACCGACACAGTCCGACCCGGCGCGGCCGAATCCGCGTTGCGGAAGTTCCCGGTGAGGGCGGTGCGGGTGTGTGCCGCGGCTATTTATGGATGCCGATCGGACACCAGGACACGGTCAAGCGCGATCGGATGGTGTTGCGGTGGCTCGCTCGCCACGGAGCGGAAACAACACCGGATTCCGCGCGTCCGCTCCTTCGTCACATCGCTCAGGTGCTGAGCGAGGAAACAGGGCGGGGCATCACTGCGTGGGAGGTCGACCATGCCATCTGGCAGGCAGCCCGTTCCGGTCGATGACGTTTTGGTAGTTGCCTGCGAGTATGACCGCCGTACGGTACGTATTGATTTGCACGTACCGTACGGCGCGGCCTTACAGGTTGGGCGTGCGGTTCGCCGGCATCTATGAATCGGGTGTTTCTTCCCTCCTGTCAGCCGGTTGTTACGCGTCCTTGCATGCGGTCAAGAAGGTGAGCATTCCGGTCAAGATGAATGCAGCGGTGGCAGTACCGAACGCGACAATCAGCACCGCGGCAAGCGCGGCAACAGTGCCTAGGTTTCTGTCAACTTAACTGAACACAACTGGGAATTAACAGAATTCGACCGCACTGGGACGGATTCTATTGATGGGAAGCCGGTTCAGGCGGCGGCGGGTCCGCCGGTGACGTTGTTTCACATGGTGCATCGGTCGGCCATTTCGGAGCGGTAATCGCTCGCGGCGAGCTTGTGTCGGCCGGGCCGGCGGTGCGGCGAGATCGCGCTGAACACCGCCAGGAACCGTTGTGCTGCAACGGGTGAACGGAAGAACTTCATGGCCCGTTCACGCTAACTGGTGTGTGGTGCGAGTTTTCGGCGCGATTGTTCAGGTACTTCGAGCGCCGGTGTTCGACCGAAGTTCGGCTGCGGCGGTGACAAATAGGTAGCGTTCAGCTGCGGCGTAGTCGGTGATCGGTGTGCCGTCGGGCCCGGGGGTTTGGGTGATCAGATCGAGGTATCGGCGGCGATAGAGGTATGCGTCGGGCTGGGTCAAAAGGTACTCCGCGGCGGCGACGACGTCCGGGCTCGGTGCAGCTCGCATGAGTCGGGTATGCGCCGGCTGGTACTCGGTTCTGGTGTGCTGGGCCGGTCCGATGGCTGTGTAGCGCCAGTCGTTGCGATCGTCATTTCGGGCAGTGCTATTCATATGATGGCCTTGGTGTGAATGAGCTCGACGTTGCCGTTGTAGTAGCCGAGGACACGGTGATCCATGATCCGCCGCCACAGTGGTGGTACGGCAGCGCAGACGATCATCACCGCGTATCCGGCAGGGAGTTGCGGAGCGGTTGGAGCGCTGCGCAGAGATTGGTAGCGCAGACGCGGATTCGCGTGATGGTCACTGTGTCGTTGTAATTGGTACAGGAACAAATTGGACACGAGATGATCACTGTTCCAACTGTCTTCGGGCCGGGCTTTGACAAAGCTGCCGTCTTGTCTTCGCGCACGGAGCAATCCGTAGTGTTCGAGGTAGTTTGCGGCCTCGATACGGTCATTGCTCTCCAACGGTTCGTGCGGACTTTCGAAGTGGTGTGCTGCGGCGTCTCAGGCGGTTAGGCCAGGTCGGCGAATGCGATGATGTTGTCGTTGTAACTGCGTGCGGTTTCGTCGAAGGATCCACCGCACGTGATGATCCGGAGTCCAGGGTGGTCGATGTCGCCATATACGACCTCGGTGGGAAAGTCCTCTTTGGGGAAGTGTTCGACACTGGTAGCGGTGAACACTGCGCGACTTCCGTCTTCGCGGGTGACGATGATGTCGGCTCCTGTTTCGAGATTCCGCAGATCGAAGAAGACCCCGTCGGTGCCTTGCCAGTCGACGTGGCCGGCGATGATTGCCGGTCCGACCTCACCGGGGGCGGGAGCGCCGGTGTACCACCCTGCGTCCTTCCCATCCGGTGGGACCTCGAGTGCTCCATCGGTATCGAGTCCGAGATCGATGATGTCGGTATCGACGCCGATGGACGGGATTTCGAGTCGAGCGGGGCGGTGGTCAGCAGTTACCGGTGCCCTTTCGGGCAGTGCAGAGTCAGTGGCGCGCGGCGCGGATGTGGTGTCTTGTCGAAGCGACGAGTGTGGTTGTGAATTTCCGCTGTCGGATTGTCCACCGGCGCATCCGACCACCGTTACGAGTACTGAAACAGTGAGGGCGAGAGCCGTGATGGCTCGGCGAGATCGCGGAGCCATCACGGAGTTCTTGTCTTTCATCTATCGACTTGTCCGACGGATGACGAGGGCCGATATAGCCACGACGCCGAAGGTGGCGACCAGCAAGGCTGTCCACGCTCCACCCGACTGGCCGGAACGTTGGGATTGTGTGCTTCCGTCACCGGTGTCGACCGACCCTCGTGGTACCTGCTGCACCTGAGGGGCTCGAACATTCGGGGATTCCGGGACTATCGGTTGAGTGGTCGGGGCACCCGTTCGAGAAGCTGACGTCGTCGGCACCTGAGACGGGACGGTTACCGTCCCGGGCACGGTGGGAGGTATTACCGGCAGTGTTGGGAGACCGGGAATCTCGGGTATGGACGGAATGTTTCGGCTGGTCGTGATGATCGGCGGTACGCCCGCAGTGGTTGTAGTCGTGCCGTTCGGCCCTGGTGTGGTGGTCGTCGCTCCCACCGGTGTACCAGTCGTGGTTGTAGTCACCTCCGGCGGGACGACCGTCGTGGTTGTAGTCACCACCGGCGGGACCACAGTCGTGGTGGTAGTTATCGCGGTGTCAGGCGGGACGGTCGTCGTCGTAGTGGTCGGGGTCGTAGTCGTGACAGGAGGCGCACAGGTCGGGATCGTAACGGTGTTCGTATCCAGAGTGACCGCGCCATTGATCGCCAACAGTCGACCCTCGACGGTTGCCTCGGTTGTGGCAGTAATGTCTGTCAGCGCCAAGAGGTTTCCTCGGAAGACGGAGTTGGTGCCGAGGGTGGCGGAACTTCCAACCTGCCAGAAAACATTGCATGCCTGCGTTCCGTTGATCAGTGCGACGGTGCTCGAAGACGATGTGATCAGCGTTGATCCCGCTTGGAAGACGAAGACTGCATCGGGGTCACCTTGCGCGTCGAGGGTGACGGTTCCCGACAGCGCGATCGACGAACCGGAGTTGTAGACACCCGAAACCAGTGTCCGACCGGTCAAGTCGGCTCCGGTCGGTTGTGTGGGTCCCTGACCGGCGAGAGTGTTGTACGCAGTCAACACATCGGGCTTCGCTCCCTGCGATACCGCGTCGCCGCCATGGTTGGTGCCGGTAATCGTCAGATCCGATACACCGGTGATGGTAGGCGTCGGATATGTGCCGATGTCGCCGCCGAGCGTCGTCGGCCCAGTGTTGGTGATTCCTGCTCCGGCAAGGACTGCAAAGGGCTCAGCGGTACCGAGTCCGACGGCAGTCGCTTCGGCGCCCGCAGTGCCGGCCGGCAGGACGAGAATGCCGACTGAGAATACGGAAATCGTTGCAATGCCGGAAAATTGAAAGAACCGCGAGCGTCGTGTTGCGGTGGGTGCTGTCATGTTCTGTTCATCTTCGATCCTTTGAAGAAGGGACTCATGCGACGAAAGTGAGTCCGTACGTTCCGCGCCGGCTTCGGCGCCAGGGACGTATCGATGAGCGCCCAATGAATCCGGACATTCCGGCTATACGATGTGTGTATACGTTGTATAGGTAGGGCGTCCCCGAACAGTAAACCAGCCGTGCGGTTCCGTCAATGCGTAGGCATACGATGTATGTTCTGTGAATGACCGGACACTCGCGAGATCGCAATGATGGTTTGGTTCCAGTCGCGGACCGCGAGGAACCTCTCACCAGGGCGCTCGTGCTTTCGACGGCATTGGCGATCATCGACGAGGAAGGCGCCGAAGGCCTTTCCATGCGGCGGCTGGGGAAAGCGCTCGATAGAAATCCGATGACCCTCTACAGATATGCGGCAAACAAGGCGGCGCTGTTGGACGGGGTCGTAGAGACCGTGCTCGAACAACTGGCCGTCGATCCGTCCGATCGCGACTGGAGAGGGCAACTGCACGCGGTTGCCTACGGGTATCGCCGACTCGCACTCGAGCACCCTAACGTGGTTCCTTTGCTGGTCACTCGGCCGTTGTCGACGCCGCTCGGATTGCGTCCCCCGGGAACGCTGCGCTACCTCGAGGCGATACTCGAACTGCTGATACGCGCCGGTTTCACCTCTGAAGACGCATTGCACATCTACCGGGCGGTGTTCGGTTTCCTCAATGGGCACATTCTCAACGAGCTTCAGGAAATAGTCGAAAATCCGGAGGAGACCGACGATCTCCTGCGACTCGGCCTGCATCGGCTTCCGCTTGCCGAGTTCCCCAGACTGCGATCGATGGCTACGATCATGGCTCACTACGACGGGCAAGACGAACTCGAGCGCGGTCTGGCAATTCTTCTGGAGGGCCTGGCGACAGCTTCCCCGCCCTCGAGTGCAGAAGACTGACCATTCCCGGCCGTAGCAGTCGGAAGGTTCTGTCTGTAAACGCTTTGAGGTTTGTCTACAGGTGGGGCTTTTCGGGCCGTTGAATATTCTTGCCCATGTATGGGGCCGGTTTGTCCTTCGCCGAAAATCGCATCGGCTGGTTCGCCAGCCCGGTGTGACGCATCCTTGTGGCGATTGCATGTACGTGCCAAGTCGACGCTGCATTCATGAATGGCTCCGATGCATGGCCGGGCGGGCGAATTCTGAGGTCGCTGAAG
>NZ_JASDCV010000041.1:0-28309 GCF_030407755.1 Rhodococcus sp. APC 3903 | reverse complement strand
CCACTCCCCCACACCACCCAAACCCGAACACTCCGCCGGCACCGCCTGCGCCCCACACACCCCCAACAACCACCCCCAGGGACATGTCATCACCACAGGTCACAGCACCAAAGTAGAGTCTCGTGATCATGAACCTGGACATGCTCCTCTGCCCCAGCACGGATGGATCTCGCACGCCGCGATCCACGAGGCCGCCCACGCGGTGTACGGGATCCCACGCACGTGGGATCCCGTACACCGACATATCGCTCGCCACTCCTGCTGATCTCGCACCGCTCTGGACGGGTGGAACTGTCGTGGGAGGGGGCCTTCAGCTGACTACTGCCGACCCCACCGCCTGGGTACCTCAGCGACCAGACGACGCGGCCGACGTGCTCCTCGCGGGCGTGCAGGCCGAGGAAGGCGCATTCGGACACGTCGGCCGAGGGAGCGGAGACGGTGATGTGAAGATACTGCTCCTGGGCATGGGTTGGGTCACCCCAGAACACGAAACCGAGATCAAAGGTGCCATCAGCAGATCGCGTTCGCGACTGCGAGAAGAGATGCCGGCCCGCTACGACGCCATCAGGCTGGTGGCCGCGGAACTCACTCGCGACTTGAAAGTCGACGATTACGGCGTCTACTCCGACTTCGACGAAAGACCACGTCTGAGTGCTGAAGAAGTCGCTGCCATCATCGAGAACCGCTGACAATCGCAGTGCACATCGACTGCCCCGGGGGTTCGGTTCTAGTCGACAACGCTCGATAGTGCGCCTCGCGGCCCATAACCGAACGGAACCCCCCATAACCCGAAAAGGCTCCTCACCGGACGATGAGGAGCCTTTCTGGACCACACAGACCTCCATGGTCCGGCCCGGTTGCTGCGGGCCGGACCTTTTCGATCAGACAGTCTGTGAACGACGGTCGAAACCTGGTTCTGGCCCACTTTCCGTGATCATTTCTGAATGTGTCCGTCGACACCATCCTCCGTGCCACCGGGTGGAGACTGCCAGGCAAATTCAACTTCCGGCATGATTCATCGGGCACATCGATTAGGACTGGGCCAACACTGACTCCAGGGGAAGAAGGACATTCAGGTGACGCACGTTGGGAGTGGCAAGGTTTCCAAGGATTTGGACGATCTCTGGCCAGCGGAATTGGAGTTACTGAAAGCGATTCAAGATTCAAAACGATGCGATCTCATCGACACCAATATCTCACCGTCTCCGCAGACAATTTCCGGATGGACCGAACAATCGCGGACGATCCGCGCAGAAATTCTCAAGCGCCTGCTGATCGACGGTCCTGCAGGCCATCTAGCCACAATGGTGGCTGTTCGTGGGGCAATAATCATCGGAGATCTCGAGCTCGCAGATGAGAAGCTTGACAAGGAATTGACGTTAACCTGCTGCAAGATTGGACTGATCGATGCAACTGGCGCAACATTCACCGAAAACGCGTCGTTCGAGGGGTCCTCCTTCACCCGGAAGTCGAAGTTCCAGAGCACTGTATTCAGCAGGGGTGCAGTCTTTTCGAAGGTGACCTTCACTCAGAACGCCATGTTCTATCGGACTACATTCACCCAGCATGCGACATTCGGGCGCTCAAAATTCACTGCGGGCGCCCAGTTCGGCGGAACCACATTCACTCTAAGCGCGAACTTCGCTGGAGCCGAATTCAGCAACAAGGCCCGATTCAGCGGAGCCAAATTCATCGAGGGCGCGAAGTTCAGCGGGGTCATGTTCGCCGCAAACACAACATTCGCGGCGGTGACTTTCACCGGGGACGCGCGGTTCGGCGGAGTCACATTCGGACGCGATGGAGTTTTCGGAGGGTCAACCTTCACCCAGAAGGCTGTGTTTCAGGCAGCGACATTCACGGGGAAAGCGGACTTCGGCGGGGTAACGTTCACCGAGAGTGCGCAGTTCGACAAAGCCCTGGCGGAAGACTTCAATTTCGTTGCCGCACAGTTTCATTCACGGGAGTTAGGTCCCCTCACTGCGAAAACCTTAAGTCTTGACGCCTCAAAGTTTCACGAACGTGTGAGATTGACGGCGCTCTGCAAAGAATTCTCTGCAAAAGACGCTCAGTTTGTCGCTGGCGGGCAACTGCAAATTCACGCTGCCTCGATGGCTCTGCCAAGCGTGGAATTTCTGGCACGTACAATCATCGCGGATCCTGGCGACACGGTGTTCAACGATCAGTTCTTCGCTGATCGTGCTGCGAACACCGTCAGGCGACTGCGTTTGCGTGGACTCATCGAGAGCTTGAAATCACTACGCGGTACGAAAACCTCGATCTCTGATCTCCGCTCAGCGAATGTCAGCGAGTTGGTTCTGTCATCGATCAGTTTGAAGGACTGCTATTTTACTGGCGCGCATGGACTCGACACCCTACGTTTCGATTCAAGCTGCGATCTACGCAGCAGCAAGGACCTACCAAAACTCTGGCGGAACTCGAAACGGAAGATCATCGTGGAGGAACTGAACTTCCGGGAAATACCTGGACCTGGCCTGACGGTATCCAAACCGGACGCTGCGGCCGATGCCCGAACAGAACAGGTGAATGCCGCGGTCGATGCTCTCGACATCGCTACCATTTACCGCGATCTCAGGCGTGGGCTCGAATCGAACAAGAACGAACCGGGCGCCGCAGACTTCTACTACGGCGAGATGGAAATGCGGAGACGCAGCAAGTATACGCCGCTAGCTGAGCGCGGACTGTTGTGGTTGTACTGGGCAGTGTCCGGGTACGGTCTGCGGGCGCTACGGGCTTTCATCATGGTGGGGGTAGTGATCTTCGGGACCGCGGTGGTTTTCGCGACGGTCGGCATCGTTCCACCTTCGGGCACGGAGGCAGCAGAAAGATCGGTCGACGTGACTTCGGAATCTATCGGCAGCGCTCAAGCCCAGCCTGCAGAACCAAAGGTTCCGCAACTGCAGCCATCGACCGTCCCAAATGATGCATCGATCCTCCCACCCGAACTCGCCGCCGAGCAGCCGCCGGGCCTGCACGCAACGACCACTGTCACCCGTTCTACCGGCATCATTGCCGATCCGGTCACAAGACCTCAAGACCCGCCCAATGTCGGGGATGCCATCGAACTCGCCGCGCGAAGTAGTGTCGCGCTGCTTCGCAACCCTGCCGATCGTGTCGAACTGACAACCATCGGGACGTTTGCCGATATAGTGCTGCGTCTACTCACTCCGGTACTTCTCGGACTCGCGCTTCTAGCATTGCGTGGACGCACGAAACGGTAGGTCACTCCGCGTCATCGCACCTTCTGACCGTAAAGGTGCGACGGGTTCGTGGTGATCAGCAGGGCGGGTTGCCCTGATCAGGCGGAGTCAGTAAAGACTGCGTCGGCGATCCGCCCAGAGACAGAGGGCGAGATCTGTCAGGCCATAACCTGTTTCGATGAGTACGAAACGCCCTCCAGTCGATGTCATTTCAGGTCGAAAAATCAACAGTTGTTCCCCATATTTGGCGTGAGGTACATCCCCACTGTCTGCTCGTGTTTCACTGCCCGCAGGGCCTCGCCGACTCGGAAGAGGCGCCCGGCGCGGGCTATTGCTTCACCGCGAACGCCAGCACCACTGCACTCGTCACACACCGACAACGCGGCCGAGTCAAGGGCATAGCCAATCAATCGTTGCCGCGTTTGATTTTCCGGAGGAGACCATCGAGGTCGCACAGGACCTTCAAGAGGTAGAGATAGGGTAGGTACACCAGATCAGCTGGCAGATTCCCATTGTGCTGGGCAAGAAGTTCATGCGCACCTTTCGCCTCTGCCTTCTTGCCTCCGAATCCGTGTACGGCATTGCGCCGAGCGCGCATGAGGGGGCTGACCGCGGCCTCCACAGTCACCTTCTGCGCCTTCTCCTTATATATGTACTCGACAAACCCGGTCTGGTGGAAGAACCCGTCAGAGACATTGTCCAGTGCACTCACTGCCCGTTCTGCTGCAGGCAACAGAACCTGCGCCACCCTTGACGGCATGCCTGCACGTACATCCTCAAGTGCTTCCCTTGCATACGCAGGATCCGATACCGCTCCCGTGTCGTTACCAAAGAACTGCTCGCTGACAAGGTCCAGCGCACTGAATGTCAGGAGCAACGCTGCATGCTCGTCACTCGCGGCCCGCAGCGACGAAGTGACACGATCGAAAAGTTGTGTGGTGTTGATCAACCAGTTCTGATGCCGATACGGCTCGTAGTTCCCGACACCGTCGTCAAAGGTCACCGGATTACTCAGGAAGTCGAACAGCTGGTTCAGGCGCATCGCCCACCAATCGATGGCTTCTCCCCAGGCAACCGGAGATTCTGGCTTAACTTCGACCAAAGTCTTGCTTCGAGGCTTTCCGGGGAGAAGTTGCAGGGCATCCATAGGAATCTGCGACAGACCCGGGACTACCCGCCCCAAGCTCAAAATCATCGAGTTCAGCATTCGTGGGCAATGCACCGCCCAGACTCCCGGCGATGCGCATGCGATGAGCGGACCGAAGTAGTTTCCATGTAAAAGCCCAGGTGCAACCAACTCCATGTTCGCGGCGAACCGCGTACTACTCGCACGGGCAACCTCGCCGCGCCTAATATCTTCCACCAACGCCGAATCGTGCATCAGACGTAGGCATAGCGCGGGGAAGGAAGCGCGGGTGTACAGGATCGGGTGCAGACGAATCCAATACGCCGATAATTCGGGGAAGACCAGTTCCTCTGAGTCGACCAACCGCATCGCAGCCAAATTGTGATGAGATTTGCGAGCTGCATCACCGACCTGAGCGTCCGAGGCACTCATCATCGCGACCTGAGTGGCGTAGAACGTGGGGGCTAACGACGGGACCGTCCGGTACTGCCCGATACGCTCCCACTCAGCATCAATACGTGCGGGATCGAGACCTGTCATGTACTGGTCCTGAGGGATAGCGTTCACCTCGTCGAACCTGTCCTCGGACATCCCAGGCTTAGCCAACACGTCAGACCAAACCAATTGATCTGTAGATCTCGGTCCCCGTGCAACGTCTCGCACTATCCACTCATCTTCAGCGCTACTTGGGTCCGCTCGCAGTCCCATGCGCGTAAACAAATCAGCGACCTGACCACCGCTGAGCTGCGGCGGCAATATCACATTCACAGAAGACTTCACAGACATGGCCACACCGACATTCTCCACGGTCCCAGAGGAGGTGGAGTACCGCGACTGCTCACCGTCCGGTCACCTCACTGACTGATTCGATTTGGTCAACGTGGGGTCGTCCGCACAATCCGACACCGATTCGACCACGTTCAACACCTCCTGCACCGTATTCCGGCATGAGAGTGAGACATCCGGGTGGGCCGAATCTGGGGCACCGTAGCAAACTCAGCGAATTGCACTTCCCAATACGTCATACAGTCGAATCAGACACCACGACGCCGTGGTAGTCGCCGCAGGCGTTACGCGATCGTCGCTACCGTCACCTACGCCTTCAAGCGCTGGTCGATCCAGTCATTATGCGCGGCGATCGCCGGCTATGTCACCGCTTATGCGTCCGGGCCGCCGACCTCCGGGAACCATCCCGCGAATCAGCTCACACAGGAGCGCCTCGTCGAATATGCAGACCCCGCGCGGAGGTAATTCTGGAACCTCTCTCGGTCGATTACCAGGGCCATCGAGCACCTGGGACCGGCCACCATCCCAATACCGGGACAACTCCATAGGATCGTCATCGTATCCTTGCCGCCGTCTGTCCCTCCCCCGGACGATGTCGGTGGGCAGTTAACAGCGAACCTGCAGCAGCACCGAAACACGGCCAAACACTCGATGGCCCAGCCCCGGCGGCGCCCCCGCTGTCGATCCCCCTGCGCGTTCTACCGCGCCGTCAACGCCGAGGACTCCGAGGTCGTGTCAACGACGGCCGAAACTAGTCCACTCCCGACGGGGCGGATTCTGGCCGTCATTGCGACAGCAGACAGTCCATCTCTTCGATGGGTGCCCGAAATTCTAGTCGTTTACGAGGTCGCTGGTTGAGTTCCCACGCAACCCGCTCATGTTCGGTTTTCGAGTGCACGCTCATCCGAGCCTTTGGCGAAATACTGGCGGAGTTATTGAATTGCTCTCCGAAAGTTGGACTGAGAAATTCAGTTCCGGCTTCCGGGGAGCAGTTTTGAAATTGCCGGCCTCACTCCGCTGACGGAGGCCAGCAAAACCGAGCCATTCAGCTGCCGCACACACCCCGGTATCGACACGCACGCCGCCAACCACGCATTGTCGGATCGCTTGTGGCCCTTCGTGTTCTTACGATCGCCCGCGAACAGATGACAGGGTGAATGCACCAGACCCGTCAACGCGTTGACGGGTCTGGTGCGCATTGTCTACGTTCAGGCGAGAGCCACGCAGCTTGGGTTGCCCTCGGAAACCGGTACAGGATGGCCTGAGGTCGACGACCAGAGGTCGATGCGCATCGATGTCGTGATCTGGTGCGTGTTCGCCGGGGTAGCTCGCTGTCCTTCGTGCTGCGGGGCAGTCCACCGCCAAGCGCTAGGACGAGTGCGAGGTCGAGAATGATCTTGGCCGGATCATGCTGGGCAGAGGGTCTGAGCCATGGCGACGACGCTGCGGACTAGCTGCGGGCAGACCGGCTATTTCGGCAGTTCGGATCAGCGTAATAACTCCGGACTGCGACACGTGCGTTGCCCGTGGTGCGACGGAGAGTTTCGGGTAGCAGGAAGCACTCTTGCTCACCAGAGCGGTGCTCCCTTTTCTGGATTTTTTAACTGTCATTGACAGTCGCAAGTCGAGTTATCCCAGGTAGAGTCAATATTTCTTGGTGGTGGCAAGGGATTACGGTGAATTACCGTGAACGCCCGAGGCTACCCAGTGTGAGACAGTGCGTTGATCGACTGAGATCACACCGTCAAATAGGTTGACGTTATCGCGAAGTCGAGCGCATCGGTGAGAACCCCGATCGGTAGGTGACCACCGTATTGGCACCGTGGTGATCGAACTGGTCGCGCCCCCGGCCACTAGCTATGCGATTTCTTCCGGCGCGTTCCAGCTGTTGTGGCTGAAGGTTGATCGAAATAGCTGACGGTCCTTGTACACGAGTGTCGTTGCGTTAGAATTTGACAAGAATCCGGCACCGTCGGATGCACTATCGGAGGTGTCATGCGTTATCAGAGCTTCAAGTTTTCAAACTTTAAGGGAATAGATTCGGCTGAGATAAAAATAAATGGCGGGGTTACCACATTGATTGGCCTGAACGAGAGCGGCAAGACCACGCTACTTGAAGCGATGTTCTGCTTCTCGTATGGTGACGCCGATATTGATAGCATAAGTCCTGAATTAAAGTCTCTGCGGGATCCAGTTCAATGGATACCCATTGCGCAACGCGCCAACTTTAATGGCGAGGTAACAATTACCGCAAAAGTTGCGCTAGAGGCGGGAGACAAAAGCGCCTTTATTCAATACTTGAAACAAAACTGGAATTTTAGCTCAGCTTCTGCCCCGGAAACCCTCGATATCACTGAACGGTACTTGTTCAAAAACTCGCGTTTTGAAAAAAAGCGCCTTGCGTGGGGACTGAAACTCGCAGGCCTTAAAGGACTGGAGCGCAAGCAAAGGGAATACGGTGCTGCAACTCCAGAATGGCAGGGATCCGTCAAGTTTCTTGCTACCAGACTTCCACGAATTTGGTACTTCCCCAATTTTCTATTTGACCTACCCGATCGGTTCGAACTCTCGGCAACCACAGATTCGCAGGGAAACGAAAATTCCGACAGGAACCGTTTCTACAGAAGTACCTTCGATCAGATACTTTCACGAGTTAGTGCGGGAGCGAATATCGAGGATCATATAGTAACCAGGCTCAGATCCAAAGACTGGATGGATCAACGAAGCCTTGAAGCTCTCTTGCTGGAGATGAGTAGGTACGTCGGAAATACGGTATTTGGTGGATGGAATCGAATACTAGGTCGGTCTGCACCCCTCGGGGAAGTCGAGATTAAGGCGGCATCTGAGGGAGACGACTCGAATTTCCTGACCTTACGAATTAAGGGTCCAGACGGATACTATGACCTGGCCGAGAGAAGCCTAGGGTTCCGCTGGTTTTTTATGTTTCTACTTATGACCAGCTTCCGCGATGATTCAGCCACTCCTAGCCGTCCGATCTTCCTTTTGGATGAACCGGCATCAAACCTCCACCCAAAAGCGCAAGCAGAGCTGCTTAAGAGCTTCGAGAATCTAGCCAGCCAGTGCCATTTGGTATACACAACGCACAGCCATCACCTAATCAACATTAAATGGCTGGACGATGCTAAGGTCGTCAAGAATACTGCCCTTGGATCCCTGGATTTTGACTCGTATATCGAAGCCAACATGAGCGCAAATACATCGATATCCACAGTCCCTTATAGAAGGTTTGTCAACGAAAATCCGGACCAACTGTCCTACTTTCAACCTGTTCTCGACATGCTCGACTACCAGCCATCTAGACTAGAACCGATTGACGAGATCGTACTGGTGGAAGGTAAGTCCGACTTTTATTACTTGAGATATATGGCCGATGTAATAAAGATCAAAACGGAACTAAAATTCATACCGGGGGGTGGCGCCGGATCACTTGAACCCTTGATACGCCTTTATATTGGCTGGGGAAAGAACTTTGTTATTTTACTTGATGGAGATGCCGAGGGAATGAAACAACGCAGACGATATATCGAAGAGTTTGGCCATTTTGTTTCCAGTAGGTGCTTGATACTGCCTGAGATCTGCGATGACGACAAAATTGAAGAGATAGAAGACTTATTCAGCGATACGGATAGCATTTCCATTGCGACTGCGATTGGGAGCCGTCCCGCTGCGGGTAAAAAACTGACGAAGAAGGAAAAGCTGAACTCAATGATGGAAGTATTGGCACGAGGCGAGGTTGTCACCGTGGACTCTGCAACGAAAGCTCGAGTCGAACTACTCTTCGACAAGCTCGCCAAGTCGATCGACGGAGGAAAACCTGTAGTCGACGCTTCGAGTCAATGATGTGGGTATAGACGTTGCTGACGCGGCCCTGAAGTAGACGGGCTGGTCCTCGGCGCGAGAATGGGAATTGCGACACAGCCGTTCTCGACCAAGAAGGACCAGCCCTGTGACACACCGTAATGCTCCACTGAACGTGGAAGGAAGGCGTCTGATCGAGCGGTGCCAGAGTCGTCCGATCGCCCACGTCGCCTCCGAAATGGACATCTCCCGACAATGCGCCTCCAAGTGGGTCAACCGGTATCGCAAGTACGGTGAACTGGGACTACAGGACCGATCCAGCGCACCGATACACCACCCGACCGCCACAGCGGCAGAGATCGTGTCCGAGATCGAAGCGATGCGACGGACCCGGAAATGGTCGGCCTCACGGATCACGTTCGAACTGCGTACCGACGGCATCGTCATCGCTCGCCGAACCGTCACGAAAATCCTGCGGAACCTCGGGCTGAATCGTCGCCGGTTCATCGACCCGAACGGCGAAACCAACCGAAAACCACAGGTCATCGTCGCGAAACGGCCCGGTCAGATGGTGCACGTCGACATCAAGAAAGTCGGAAAATCCCGGACGGTGGGGGCTGGCGTGCCCACAGCCGCGGGTCCGACAAGGCCAAACGATCCCAGCGCCGGAAAACAAAGAACAAGTCGAGGAGATGCGGCGCACCTCGCAGCACTACCGTGATTCGTCAAAATTCGCGGCCCCTGTCCCTCGCGAGGCGGTCGATGATCTCGTCGACCGTCTATCTGTCGAGATCGAGTCGGTCGATCTGTTCTTCACCTCCGGCTCGATGGACGGAGACAAGTTCGAGCATTGGAAGGGATACGGGAGCGATCAGGGGGATATTCGATCTGCTTCCAAGACTGCTCCACGTGGCGTCTGCGCAGCTATGACGAGACGCCTTCGAAGGAGCTGGAACCCACTAGCCCGTTCCTGAGGTGGCAGGAGGTCGACTACGCGAAGTTCGAGCCGTCCTTCTCCGACCACTTGCCACGTCGAGCGGTCGCGTGATAGAAGGGATCATCTCCGCCGCCGTTGGCCGCCGCGACGGCGCAGTCGATGAACAGCAAGGTCACCAGTACGCGGTCAACGAAGCGCTTCGGCAACTGTGCTGGCACAAACACCGCGAAACACCCCGACCGAGCTCGCCGAGGACCTCCATGCCACTGCACGACTCCTCGACGAAAACGGTTACAACGTTCCCGTTCTTGCCTCGCCAACCCCTTTCCTCCGGGGACGGTAATCAACCACCACACACGCTGAACAGATCAACGGAGGTTTATCCACCAACCACTCGGAGCTGACCGGACATCGATCACCAGGACCGAACAGTAGCTTCGTAGCGCTCGCGCAGCGCAGCTGGATCAGGCCCCGGAACGACCGGGGTTCCTCACAGTTCCCGGCAGTTCGGGTACCGATTCAATCCTGGATAAGTAACTAGAACAAGCTTGTCCGGATCAATCGCTATCCGACCTGCGCCGAACAACTGGTGGATGTCGGCGCGTAGCGAGATGCCGTCCCTGAGTTCATGAATGCCATGCTTGGCGAACGCACGAATGTGGGCAGCCTCGACGGTCTCTGCCGGGCACGGCCCTATCACCGCGCACACCAATTCCGTACATCTCCAAAGAATCTCTGCGAAACTTGCTTTCCCCCTTACAAATTCGGACGAGAGCTTCACCGTGGTCGCCCGAAACGGCATCGGGGGGTCGCCGTAGTTGGGGGAATCATGACGAAGCCAGCCACTTCGAAACCAACCGGTGCGTCCACTTTGTCGGGCGTGTCCGATATTGTCCTGTCGCCAGGACACAGCGACGAAGTTCGGAGATCTCGATGGTTGAACCGCTCAGGATGGACAGGGCCAAGCAGGGCTTCGACAAAGCTGTCGGCAGCTTGGACAAGGCTGTCGGCAGCTTGGACAAGGCTGTCGGCGGATTCGGCAAGTTCGCGCGGAATAGCTCAAAGCAGCCGATCGAGCAGACCAGCGACCTCGAGGACGTCGACGGAGGCACTGGCGGGAAGCTGACCACGAAGACGCCTGACCCCTACGAGAAGGCCATAGCCCAGTACAACGGCGCGTTCACTTCGATGAACGACAAGGGCCTTTCTCTCCTACGCCAGCGCGAACGCTCGACGGATCTGATCGAGCTCGTCGAGCTGCTGGTGAACAGCGTCGCTCACACCCCCAAGTCGTTCGAGACCGACTTCGACGAGATCGACGTCCACAAGACCGAGTTCCTGGTGGCGGAGGAGTTCGCACGCAAGGACCTCGAAGCCGCGCGAAAGTCGGCTGCCGGCGCAGGCGCTGGGTTCACCGCGGGCGCCGCGGTCGCGAGCATGGCTCCGACAGCTGCGTTGTGGGTCGCCACCACCTTCGGCACCGCATCGACCGGCACCGCGATCTCCACTCTCTCTGGAGCGGTCGCGACCAAGGCTGCTCTGGCCTGGCTCGGAGGAGGAGCCATCGCGGCCGGAGGCGGAGGCACTGCGGCAGGTGGCGCCTTGCTCGCTCTCGCCGGCCCCGTCGGCTGGACGGTCGCAGGGGCCACCCTCCTCGCATCAATCGGGCTGTTCGCGAAGAACAAGTTCGAGAACCGTGCAGCGCAACAGGAGGCGCTGACGGCGGTGAAGCAGAACACTGCGCTCGTCAAGAGCATGGACGCTCAGATCGATGACCTCCTCCGGCGCACTGCCTCTCTTCGTGAACTGCTCCTGCAGAGCTACGGCGAAGCGCTGGGATACTTCGGCGCCGACTTCCGCGCGTTGTCTGCGCCGCAGCAGTCCCAGCTCGCCGCGCTGGTGAACAACACAAAGGCAGGCGCGGCCTTGCTGGGCAAGCGAATCGAGCAGGACCCCGAAGGTGAGTGACGCGGCAACACTAGGGAAGAGCAACCAGGAACAGGCTGTCGCTGCCTGGGTGAACTACCTCAACCAGCTCCGACTGGACAACCTGCTGCGCGCCCTCAATCGGCAGGACGTGAACTTCGAAGACGCGCTCGCCAGCCTCCACGACGCGACGCGGAGAATCGACCTCGAGGTGGTTGCCGCTAATCGCGGCGGAGTCAAGGGCATGCACGGCTTCATCGCCGAGGTCGCGGAGGTGGGCGTCGGCAACGCTCGCAGCCAAATCCTCGGTAACGGCCCTGTCTACCAGTGGGTCAATGACAACGGCCCCGTGGACCTGATGCGCGGCGGCGTGGAGATTCAGCAGAAGTTCGTCGCGGCCGGCGGCCGCTTCGGACTCGGCGCGATCGCGGACCATCTCGCGAAGTATCCCGACTTCGTCGAAAACGGTGGAAAATACCAGATTCCCCGCGACCACTTCGAGGTGATCCGGAAGCTGCGCGCCATGCCCCGCGAGGATGCTGGCAAGCTCCTGACGCTCGGCGGTGACGGCCCATCGCTCAAGGACTGGAACCGGATCCAAGCCTTCTTCGCGGAGGGATCTGTCGGCATCGAGTCCCTCGAACCCTCGCACCTGGAGTACTCCGAGGTGCAGAGGGGTGCTTATGGCGCGACGCTCATGACGGAGGAGGGTTCCCTCCGCTCCACCGACCAGTCCCTGCGCGGCGATGCCTACCGGGAAAGCCGCCCGACCCTGCGGGAGGGCGCGAAGGCCACGCTTGCGGCCGCCGCGATCGAGGGCGGGACTGCCTTGGCGCTGGCCGTGGTCGAGAAACGCCGTGCTGGCACGCAGCTCAGAGATTTCACTGGCGAGGACTGGGCCGACATCGCGGGCGAAGGCGGTTTCGGCGTCGCCAAAGGCGGTGTCCGAGGGTTCAGCATCTACTGGCTGACGAACTTCACCGCCACCTCCGCAGCCGTCGCCAGCTCGATCGTCACCGCGGCCTTCGGCGTCGCGGAGCAGGCGAACAAGCTTCGTCGTGGCGAGATCGACGAGCTCGAGTTCATCGAGAACGCGGAGCTCGTCTGCCTGGAGACCGCCGTCAGCGCCCTGTCCTCCTCCGTCGGGCAGGCTCTCATCCCAGTGCCTGTGCTCGGCGCCGTGATCGGCAACACCGTTGGAATCATCATGTACAAGGCCGTTTCGTCCTCCCTCTCCCAGAGGGAGGCGGCGCTGATCGCGCACTACGTCAGCGAACAGCGGGCGCTCGACGAGCAACTCGCCGCTGAGTACCGGGAGCTCATCGAGAAGCTCGATGCGAGCATGTCCGACTACCTCGGGTTGCTCGAACGGGCCTTCTCCCCTGACATAGAGGTCGCCCTCCTCGGATCCGTAGAGCTCGCACTCGATCTCGGGGTGGCATCGGAAGAGGTCTTGAATTCCGACGAGAAAGTCCTCGCCTACTTTCTCGACTAACTCCAAAATTGAAGCAGTCGGCCGATGCCATCAACATTCTGTCGGTGGATCGACGAAGTCCAGGAGAATCGACCACTCGTCCACAAGGACGCCAACTCGTAAACGTCGTATAGGCCAGTAAGCGGGGAGCGGAGGGTGACGCTGGGACAAAACGGCCCTCCTTCCCTGCACACTGGTGGTCATATTGAGCGCAAGGAATCGCAAGGACGACAGCTTCTGTTATGGGTAGGAGCTACGCGGATGGGAACCTGCAGATCCTGCGCCACCGCTTTGCTCAAGAACGAAAAAAACGAATTCACGGTCACCCGAGAAGTGCGCTACATCAACGGAACCCAATCCGAGGTCTCAAAGGCCTACCGCTGGGGATTGCAGTGGAGCGCCAGTAGAAAATAGCTCCAAACCTTGTATTGCGCCATCGCTGCCGTCGCTCGTAGCAGCCATGCGATGCCAACTCCTCAGCGCTAGGAGCCCGACGGTCGAGCAGCCGCGTAGTACCCGACCGACATAGGTGAGATGTGACTTGAGCTGACCCCATTGTCTAGACCTCTTCAAAGTGATCCCCTCACCGGTTATGCAGGAGCTCGCCATTCCTGCCAGTGTCGCTGCAACCACACCGTCTGCTTCTTGGTCATGGGAACGGTCAGGGGCGCCCCGTGCAGTGAATCGTAGAGCGGGTATTTACGGATTTCTTCAGCCACGTCGACCGTCCCGAGTTCATTCACTGCGATGAGCCCATGGTCGAACAGTCGGTGCAGGTCGCGGCGCAGCAATAACCCTCCTTCGTTTTCGTGGACGCCGATTTCGGCATAGCTGTAGAGGTGGCACGCTTCGAGCGCCGCTTCCGGCGAGGGACCGGTGAAGGCGCAGTTCGCGCCGTACCGGCGGATCAGTTCGGCGCGGAAAGCAGGTTGTCCGAGACGAACACGCACCGGGCGAGTGGTGTGGCCACCGGCAAGTTGTGTGCTTGTCGCCTCGACAATCGTCAACGGCTCTCCCGGCGTCGTTCCCTTGATCGCTGCTGCGAATTCATCCCACCGAAGTTCTCGAATACTGTTCTGCGAGTATGACTTCACGCATAAGGCTCGAAGTTGCTTCGCATCGAGTGCGCCGGCGAGGTCGACCCAGCCTTGATCGTGTGTCGTGCGGAACGTTTTGACAGTCGAGTCGGTGAAGGTCGGGGTCGGGAATTCTTCTCCGCAGTCATAGCAACGAAAGCGCGGCAAAAGTGTTTTCCGCTCCAGATAGTTGGTGGTGGCGCATGTTGGGCAGCGGCCGATGGGTTTGTTCTTCTCTCCGTGGTCGATTCGTTCGATCACGGATGCACCGATGAGATCGACTTGATCCCAGAGCACGATGACATCGCCGGGTGACACTTGGCGTGAGTTGGCGACGTTACTGTCCCAGCTGTAGTGACTAGCAGCGTCGTCGTCGTACTTCTCTCCTCCACCGAGTCGCCGGTATTCGGTTTTCGTCATCACCAGCCACGCCCGACGTGGAGCGGAATTCGATTCTGGGTTGGAAGAGAATGTGAATCCGAGTGCCTCAAGAATCCGCACGACCGTAGCTTGGCCGCCGGAGAACTGCGCTGCGTCCAAAATCTGCCCGGTCGCGTAGCCGTGAGCCACGCCGACGATCGCTTTCGAATCGTATTCTCGCTCTTCGTGTCGAATCCTGTAGAGGCGAGCGGGGGCAAAACCGTGCTTGGCGAGGAACTGTTCCTGCCCGAGCTCATCACACTCCGCGATAGCCTTCAGAACCGAATCATGCGTCACGTCCGCGAGGGTCACGGCGCCACCATATAGTCGCGCACCGACAAGACGTCCCTGACTGCAGATCTCGGAACGAAGAAGATGTCATGCAGCTCGCGTGTTCCGGTGACCCGTACTCGCTGCCATCTGACACGACTCGGCGCCGCTTCGTGCGCACGCTCTGAGAGCAACACGCCACAGCCCCATAGTTTGGTAGGCGTCGCCTCTAGCCTGATTGACCGAAAGGACTCGATGACGCTGGTTACGGCTCGCCAAACATTTAGTCTTCGCAGCAGCCGAAGTCCCACCGCTTCGGCTACCTACGGTGTAGGTGCGATAGACCATCGCCTAACCCTATGAAGCGGTGACACCACCGACGCTTTGGCGTCGCCGAACTACGACTGTTCTTGGTACCAACTCATATGGGCTTGCAACAACACCGCTGCTTGTTCGGCCTCCATCCGATCGCTCCGACGACTACGGAAGTCCGCAACGATACTTCGCCCCCACATGATCAGGGCTGCAGCAAAACACGATCCAGAGACTACGGCGATCGGAAGAAGAAGCGCATTGCCCGTCCTCACCCCATCACGATACTGAGCGATCCAGTCGTAGAACGCGACCAAGGTGAAGCCGAGCAGTACGACAACAACGATGGCATGCCCTAGGCCGGCGAGAAATGTGATTGCACGACTCTGGGGTGTGAGCTTATGGATGACGTCACGGAGCATCGCTGCGCATGCCAAGAGTGTCACTGTCAACGTCAGATATGGGGCGTAGATCGTCCATGTATCCATCCCGGATGAATAGCAGAGACTCCGCGATGCCAAGTTCACCGACCCATGGGAAGGTGAGATCGGTAAAACCGCGACACACTGGGCACCGTCACGACCGTGTCGGTTTTGTGGGTCGCACGGTCGCAATGAGACGCTCAGCCACTTATTGCTGTGGACCGAATCGAGGTCACGAAGTCGTGAATGCCGGCACCTCACGAGTCACACCAGAATTGGGCATGTTCCGGCATCAAAAGTCGCCGACAACGGGAATCGATCGATTCCCATTGTCACAACGCCCATTTCCGGCTAACGCCAAGCGTCTGCAATTAGTCTTGTTATGCGCTGCGAACTCGATGGAGCACTCGCTGACGCAAGGACCTGCGCTGACTGGCCCCGATATCCGTCGTCTTTCGCGTATTCGAGCTGCGGTGTGCGTTGCTCGAGCTGTCTGGCCGTTATGAACAAGACTTTGTCATTCGTCTGCAGAACCCGGCACGCATGCAGTTTGACGTCTTTCCAGTCCAGTTCGGCGTGAATGGTCCCACTTGCGTAACCAGCAAGATCGACGGTGAGTGGTTCCGCTACTTCGCGGCTCGTGCAGGCAATGAGCATGTCTTTGACGCGTGAACTGTAGGCGGTTCGTCCCACGTTGGATCGTTCACGGTTCAGCGCCCGACGCAGCGGCGCATTGAGATCAATAATGTTGTAGGAGAATAAGAAACGCGGCTCCACTGCGACGAGCAGACCTCGGACGTACACCCGTCCCCGTCACTGTCTGGGCGGCGTTCAAGCACTTCCCCGAAACGGGTCTGCTCAAGGTGAAGGTCTCCGGAGAATTTGAGAAACAATTCCTTGGCTGCCTCGACATCGGTGTCTGCGATACCCGTGATCCTGACGAGGGTACCCACCATCTGTGGGTCGGCCGGTGCAGTCACCAACGCGTGCAAGGTGACGATATCGCCGAAGTCTGGCTTGGCTTGTCTCCCTGTGCTGATGTCGCCGTGTGCACTATGGAGCGTCACACCGACATCGTTGCGTTCGAAGACTGCGAGTGCATCTTTGAGGCCGACACCGAACTGGCCGATGACGTCCTGATGGTGCTGTTTCTCTGTGCTTTCGTTTTGCGTGAGGTGTTGGTAGCGCAGTCCTCGTCCGAAATCCCGAATCTCCCACGCGCCATCCTCGACCTTCTCGATCACTGGTTCAGTTGTTCCGGTGATTTTGTGTTCGTCGAGCGCGTTCGCGATGATCTCTCGGATCGCAAAGGCGAGCGACCAATGCTCAAGCACTGTGTCGATATTCAGGTCGAACGCCTGCACATGCGGCCCGGCTGTCACGTCAGTTTTCCTTGGGGAATCGGTTCACTTGTCACCACACATCTATGTCTTGGCTCCTACGATTTAAATGACCGGAGACCGACCTCATCATCGTTGCGCGCGCTGGTAATCGCGACCATCACATCACGCACTCACTTATTCACTCACTCCTACGATGCAGTCACCGCTCAAAGTGAGTCGACGATCTTCATCGTCTCCACCGCCACGGTAGTGACACGCTTGATTAGCTCAACGACGTAGGTCGGGTCGTCGTGCTCGTCGCACCAGTCGTTGGGGTCATTGACGATGCCAGAGGGCTTGTCGGTCTTTACCTGGTAACGATCGATGATCCATGCCAGTGCCGACCGGGACCCGAGCATGTACCGCTCAGCCTCCTCAGGAATCCCGGAGATGGTGACCTTCGGGTTGTAGACGAGCGAGGTTCGGTCGTCGACATTCTTGACGGTCTCCGGGTCCTTCTTCTTGCCCCACTTCATCTTCGACACACGCCACGTCTCACGATCACCGGCCGATGCGCCCGACTTGATTTGTACGTCAAGGGGATACGGATCGACGCTCTCGTAGTCAACGTGCAGATCTGCCAGACGGCGGCCGGCAGTGGCCAACTGCTCGAAACGCTCTCGGGACTCGGGTGTCGGGATATGCGGGAGCATCTTCGTCAAGTCGGCCGAGTAAGCCTCACGGTACGCCGGATCATGTAGGAGACCGTAAACGTAGACGAAGATGTCGTCCTTGGTGACTTGGTCGCCGATTGCTTTGCGGTAGAGCGTGAGGATGACGTCGGTGATGTTGTCGACACGGCGGTACCCCCACTCGTCGAAGGCTTCCTCGTCAGCCGATGCGAAATCGAGCCCGCCGTCGGAGGATTCGGCCTTCTCGTACGTCCAGCGAGAGAAGAATTGGCCACCGCTGCCGGCTCCTGTCACGTGGAGATCGGGAATTTTGTCAGTCATCAGAACCGAAAATGGCACAGAGGACCCGTTTCCGACCTGGTAAATCCCCGTATTCTTGTGGTGCAGAGTAGGAAACATAGCCGGGAGTTCACCACGTCGGTGGTTCAGAAAAGCGTCGAAATAGACCTGTTGAGTACTGAAAGGGCGATACGCCCCAGCTCGGGCACCTTCAGAAGCGAACACAGCAAGTTCGTGCCGCGCAAAACGCATCTTGAGGCTTGACGACCAGTTGATAGCGTCGGGTGCGGCGGCGCCCGGGTGGTCTATGAGATATGCGGTAACCGTCGCCTCATTCGGTCGAGTTACCCCGTTTGTCCGGCAGAACTCGGCGAATGATGGATGCTGAGAGTTGTAATTATCGATCAGCCGTTGGACATGTACGTCAAGCTTAGGGCGTGAAAAATTGTATACCCAGTAATCACGACTGGTGTTAAGGCCAATCGTATGGCGAGAAAACACCGAAACGATCTTTCCTGATGATTTCTTGTCACCGATTACCGGCCACGTCGTGAACTTATCGTCACGCTGATTTGCCCAGTCGCCGTGGCTGTTCGGGGTGATGGACTGCCAGTCGACAGTGTCCAGTTGTCCTTCGGAGACGATGCGGAGTTTGTCGTCGCGGGTGAGGTAGTCGCCGATGTCGCGGTAGTGGATCTCGCAGGAGCCTATGTGTGCCGGGTTCTTGATCCCGATGAAGATAGCGACGGTGTTGCGACTACCGGAGCCGAAGACCTTTCCACCTTCCTTGCGGGAGAGTTCGCCGGCGGTGCGCTGGTTCCCTCGCAGGTTGTAGACATAGATACGCGAGTACTCCTCGGCCAAACTGAGCCGAATACCGTCGGCAGTGTTGCCGTCCACCCAGCCGCCGTTGGAGACGAAGGCCACCACTCCCGAGTCTCCGATGCGGTCCGTGGCCCACCTGAATGCGCGCAAATAGGAGTCGTACAGCGTCCGCTGGCTGGTCGCGGTTGAGCGCTTGGCGTAGGTATCGGCGATACGCGCGTCCAACGTCGGGTAGCCGACGTTTGCATTCAGATCGTTCGCACTCGTCTGCCCGACCGAGTAGGGCGGGTTTCCGATGACGACGTTGATGGGGGTGGCATTCTGCCGGATGATGCGATCGTTGTTCTGCGGGAACATGATCGCATCCATCGTGTCACCGTCTTCGGTAATCTGGAAGGTATCAGCAAGGACGATGCCCTCGAACGGCATGTACGTCGCGTCGCCGTCTTGACCGACGAGTGCGTGGTAGGTGGTTTCGATGTTCACCGCCGCCACGTAGTAGGCGAGCAGCGTTATCTCGTTGGCGTGCAACTCATTCGCATACTTTCGCGCCAGATCATCGGGGCTGATGAGCCCGGATTGCAACAGCCTCGTCATGAATGTGCCGGTCCCGGTGAACGGGTCGAGGACGTGCACATCTTCGTCGGTGAGGCCGCGGCCGAACGAATCCCGCAGTGCCGCATCAGCGGCGCGGAGGATGAAGTCGACGATCTCCACCGGGGTGTACACGATACCGAGGGCGTCGGACTGCTTCTTGAACCCGATCTTGAAGAACCGCTCGTAGAGTTCCGCGATGACTTTCTGTTTGCCTTCGGCGCTGGTCACCTCCGTAGCGCGGACCCGGACGGAGGCGTAGAAGTCGTTGAGGCTGGCGGTTTCTGCTTCCAGACCGCTGTCATCGAGAGTGTCGACCATGGACTGCATCACCCGTGAGACGGGGTTGTGGGAGGCGAAGTCGTGCTCGGCGAACAAGGCGTCGAACACGGGCTTGGTGATCAGGTGTTGGGAGAGCATGCTGATCGCGTCGTCGCGGCTGATGGAGTCGTTGAGGTTGTCGCGCAATCCGGTGAGGAACCGCTCGAACTCTTCGGCCACGGCGGTGTTGGCGCCGGCGAGGAGGGCGTTGATGCGGGTGATCTGCGTGGCAGCAATCTCGGAGACATCGCCGGCCCAGTCTTCCCAATACTTCTTGGTTCCGACCTTTTCGACGATCTTCGCGTAGATCGCTTCCTGCCATTCGGAGAGGGAGAACAGTGCCATCTGCGTCGCCATCCCACCACCGTCGCCGGTGTTGGTGCCGTCGGCGACACCCTGGGCCGAACCGTCGCCGAAACCCGTTCCGTCGGCGCCATTACCGTTGCTACCGCTATTGCCGTTGCCGTTGTTGTCGAAGCTCTCGCCAACCTCGACGAGTGCTCCGATGTGCCCACCGAGCAGGCGGTCGTTGCCCTTGCCGTCCTTCTTGTCCGACGTCGCGTTCAACGCGATGGAGTTGACCATCGCGTTGAACCGATCATCATGTGCGCGGAGCGCATTGAGGACCTGCCACACCACCTTGAAGCGGGTGTTGTTCGACAGCGCCTCCGACGGGCTGACACCGGCCGGTACCGCGACCGGCAAGATGATGTAGCCGTAATCCTTGCCGTCCGATTTGCGCATCACCCGGCCCACGGACTGCACCACATCGACCACCGAGTTACGGGGGTTGAGGAACATCACCGCATCCAACGCCGGAACGTCCACGCCCTCGGAGAGGCAGCGAGCGTTGGTCAGGATCCGGGCTTCCCCCTCCGGGATCGGAGCTTTGAGCCACGAAAGCTGCTCGTTGCGTTGCAAAGCGTTGAACGTGCCATCCACATGGCGCACCGAGCACGTCAGGTCCAGGTTGGTGGAATCGACAGCGCCGCCGTCGCTTTCACTGTTCTCGAGCAGATCACGGTAGGCGTCGACCACCGTCGGGAACACTTCGGCGACCTGCTTGGACGCGGCGATGTCCTTCGCAAACGCCACCGCGCGCCGCATCGGCGCCTCCCCCGGCGCGAAGCCTGTGCCTTCTGGGGTTTCACCGGCACGCTTGGCGAGACCATTCCAGCAGCCGATGATCTTCGAGGCATCATCGAGACGCAGTTCGCTGTGCACCCCGGCCAGCTGATCCTGCAATGGCGCCGCCATCAACGATTCGTCGACGGTCAGCACGATCACCTTGTAATCGGTGAGTAGACCCCGGTCAACGGCCGCACCGAACGAAAGTCGGTGAAACTCGGGACCGTAGACGGTTTCATCGTCCATCGAGGTCAGCTCGGCGGAATGCTCTTCGGCTTTGTCCTTGACGGTGTCGTCGAAGATTCGCGGCGTCGCCGTCATGTACAGCCGGCGGGTGGCCTTGAGGAACTCGGCGTCGTGGACGCGGACGAAGTTCGAATCGTCCTCCCCGAATAGGGTGACGCCGGTGGTGCGGTGTGCTTCGTCGCAGATCACCAGGTCGAACGGATCTACCCCCAGCTCTTGTGCTTTCGCGACAGCGGGCAGGGACTGGTAGGTGGTGAACACCACCGTCAAACCTTTGGCGCGTTTACGGTGCGCCATCTCCGCCGCCAGCTTCACCGGATCGGTGGTGACGGGGATTGCGACGTCGTGGATGTTGAAATCTTCGGCGGACCGGGAGACCTTGGTGTCCGAGCAGACCGCGAACGCCCGCAGATCCAGCTGGGTTTGCGCGGTCCATTCCCGCAGGGTTTGTGAGAGCAGGGAGATCGATGGCACCGCGAACAGGATGCGGGCGTTGCCGCCGTTCTCCAATGCGGCGCGTTCCGCGATTTTCAGTGCCGTGAAAGTCTTGCCGGTACCGCAGGCCATGATCAGCTTGCCGCGGTCGCTCCCCTTCTCGAAGCCTGCGAAGACAGCGTCGATCGCGGTCTGCTGATGCAGGCGGGGTTCGTGACGTTTCGCCTCCGACAGGTTGACCTGCAGCTCCCCTTGGGGCCAGGCGATGTCCCAGTCGATCGGAGATTCCGCGATCTCGGCCAACCCGATGCGCTGCACCGGGATCGACTGCCCCTCCAGTGCCTCTTCGGCGTTCTTCCCCCACCTGTCGGTGGTGGAGATGATGACCCGATTGGAGAACGGAGTCTTGCCCGATGCGGTGAAAAATGCGTCGATATCGCCTCGGGAGAGAGTCGTGGTGGGTTCGTAGAACTTGCACTGAATGGCAGTGAATTCGCCGGTGTCGCGTTCGCGAGCAACTAGATCGATACCGGTGTCGGGCTTTCCTTTGCGGCCGGGCCAGTCGATCCAGCGCCACACCTTCTCGTACTGCTGCAAGAGCAACGGGTCGAGCTCGAAGTACCGGACCATCAACTGCTCGAACTTCGTACCCCGCTCCGAATTCGACGGAGCCTGCCGAAACGCCTCGATGACCTCGTGCACTGAACCCATGACAACCCAACCCTCCGCGATAACAACCCGTGCTCAACACACAATCTTGCCTGCACGGAAGTCCGATTCATGCATCGGGCGCGCCGCATAGGTCGCCTGCGATCAATCGGCGTTTGGTGGGAACGAGAATCAGCTGATCAACCGCGGCGAGAAGGGGATCGGCCGCCGACTCGCGGACGTACCACCCCAAGCAAGGCGCAATTGACAGCGGCGATGATGATCGATGGCGTAGATCTGCTTCGGGCAATCACCAAAGTGAATCCGCGCAGGAGCCGAACTATCTTCCGACGCCACGCGCAGAGGCTCAGTTGAGGGCGTACAAGTACTCTGCACAGAATGCGCCAACCGCGGACCCGACAATCTGCTCAGCCTGCGTGCGGGTGTACCCCGATTCCTGCGCGGTCCTGATGCTGACGATGACACTAAGTTCGGGTGATTGCCCTGACGAGATGTAATCGCAGGTCAGGCGACCTGAATGGATGGCGGTCTCACGGTCACCCCCGTAGGGGATGTTGTTGAGATCAAGGTAGAGAATGAAACTTTCATCAGCCACTTCTCGGTCCCTGTCACCAACTGGCGTATTGAATTCAGGCTCCTGGCGTTCTTGTTCCACAGGCTGAACCACGTCGTTGTCCGGCATATCCGGCTTCTTGCTTTCGCCAGTCTTGACAACACCGAGTTCCACCTCGGTTCGATCGCCGAGAACGTCGCCAGCGGCGATGCTCTGACTTGTGACGGTCCAGTTCTTGGAAAGGATCACCGATCGTCCGCCACCGGTGTCGTCGATTGTCTTTACCTTAACTTCCAGGGCTTTCAGATTGTCTTTTGCATCGTCCAGCACCTGCCCGGTGACGTCGATCATCACCGCATCAGGATCGCGTTGTGGTTCCGATGTGTCGTCGAGTGGCTCACACCCGAGTACTAAGGCTGCAAGGACCGGGATCCCCACGAGAAGCCAGTTTCGGCTGATTTGTGTGCCAGTGCTCGAATCGCTCTTGAGTGAATTCCGATGCCGATGAGAGAGATAGAGCACCGGAATCAAAGCAAACCCCAGACCGATTATTGAACCTGCAATACCTTTCCCATTGAAATAAGAAGCGATAGTTCCCAGGAGAGCGAGTACAGACAATCCGAGTGCGATCGCCAACTTCCACCGCGGGACTACCTCCCGCCACGCGGTTGATATGAGAGTTCCGGTACCGCGCATGGACATTGTCAGACGATCCTTGACTTTTTGGGTTGAGAAGCGTGCCCACAGCATTCCATAACCGGTTACGTCTTGTGCAGCAGATCGGGTGATTTCCTATCTGCGGCCACTCTGTCCTACTGGGAAAAGGAACTACGCCGTTCGCCACTCACACCAGTGATTATCGAGCCACGTCTGTTGCTTCGGAGTGAGTTTCACGTTGATCGAAGAACCGTGCAGATCGCCATAGGCTGGATAGTTTCGCACCTCGGCGGCCACATCGATCACGCCACTGGCGTCGACGGCGAGCAAGCCGTGATCGAAAAGTCGATGCACGTCTCGACGCAGAAGTAGACCTCCCTGGTCCTTGTGCTCGCCGACATCGGCATAGCTGTACAGATGGCAGGCCTCAAGTACAGCAATCGGGCACGGGCCCGTGAATGCACAGTGTGATCCGTATTCACCGAGTATCTTGGCTCTGAAGGCGGCCTGACCGACTCGAACACGCACCGGCCGGACCACGTGCCCACCTGCCAACTGTGCGGAGGTGACGTCGAGGATGCGAAGTGGGTTGCCCTGCACCGCCTGTTCCACCACCAGCCGGAAGTCGTCCCAGCGGAGGCGCCTGAAGCTGTTCTGCTCGCCGGGGTGTACGCACAGCGATCTCAATGTCTTTCCGTCGAGAACGCCCGCGAGGTTGATCCAGGATTGGCTGTGGCTACTGCGGTACGTCGTCACTGCTTTCTCTCCGAGAACTGGTTCCTCGAATTCCGCGTGACAGTCGTCGCACCGATACGTCGGTTTCTTATGCACCCGGCGTACTACGTTCGCCCGGTTGCATTTCGGGCACTTGCTGGTCACTTTGGAACCGTCGCCGACCTCGATGTCTTCGATTACTGACACCCCTATCAGGTCCGGATATATGAAGTGCGTGCGGCATTTTCGCTTGCGCGATGCTGCCGCGTTTGACCCGCCAACCGACCGCTACGGCCGGAAGGTGGCAGGAGAAGAAGGTCGGTCCGGCAATTTTTGAGTACTCGATTCTGATCGGACTAGACAAGCTTCCAGTTCAGATCGTCGTCGTAATCACAGGACCGATGGGCGGGCCCGGGCGCTGTGCCGACCCATCTCTTATCGTCCGAGCCGGGCGCGGACCGCGCCGATTCCGTCGTCGTACGAGTCGACGTAGCGACCGGACCCGCGCTGGTAGCGCGAATCCGCCGATGCCGGGTCGTGGGCCATGAAGACCACGTCAGGACGTCCACCATTGAACGCCGCGTATGTGTTGTAGTCCCAGTCGTCGGGGGCGTAGTCGTCGTTCCATCGAAGACGCGCGACGGGGACGAAACCGGACTTCGCGTAGATGGCAGGTAGAACGGTGTCGAAGCAGTCCAGCCGCCGGCCACCTGCGGCGACGGCAGTCTCAAGCATCGAATTCGCGGCACCGGGGTGGCTACTGTCACGATGTGCGTAGAGGGAGACGATTTCGTCGCTATTAAGCGCGATACCGGATCGACCGTCGTCAGTTACGAGCAGCCGCATCCCTGCGTATTCGTCGTCGCTGTACACATAGACTGAAGCGGCAAACCTGTTGCCCTCGCGCAGTGTTTCCATTTGACGCCGGTATGTGGCGGCATCGCGCGGATGCAGTTCGTACAGCTCTGGTGTGCTTTCCCCCAGACTGCGAAGACGCTGGGCGCGCTCGTCCTGCAGTCGATGGACTGCGACCGGCGTGATGTGCCGGTCGTCGATCAGAAGCCGTGGAACTTCGCCAATTCGATCGCCGTGTCGTGCCACTCCTGCTCGATCGCCAAGCGCTCGGCTTCCGGCAACTCCGGGCTCCATCCCCACCGACGCCAGAACGCTTCGCGCTCTTCCTGCGTCAGGGTCGGCGTCTCGTTCGTGGCCATTGCTGTTGTCCTTCGGGTCGTTGTGGAAGAAGCCTGTTGTTGCTCTAATCTGCTGTTCACGTAGCGCTTTGCCTGTTTCGAGGCGATGCTGCAGCTTTTCTCGCTTACCTGGATCGTCCTCCGTGCCGAGCTGAGTGCGCAACTCGGTTTGCCCACCGGGGGTCGCGTCGTATTCGGCGGATCTGGCGTCGAGGTTTGTTTTCGCAGTGTCCAATCGTTGTCGGTTCCGGGTGATCGCCGGGTTCGCGTCGAACAACGTCTGGGCGGCGTCGAGCCTGCGGCGGGCTCTGTCGAGTCGTGCTCGCACGTGCGGGGTGCAGCGGGGGCCGGGGTACTTCTGGCACATCTATCGGCTCCCCCGATCGGCCGCGGCGACGAGGCGGCCGAGCATGGCGCCGAGGTTTTCGGCGGCGATGTCGACGAGTTCGCCTTTATCGGTGAGGTATTGGTCGCGGCGCAGTTCGATCATCACCGAGTACACGTGGGGATCGGTGTTGTAGCGGTCGAGGGGTACGTACGTGCCGGAAAATGGGGTATCCGTGCCGATGTCCTCGAGCGGGGAAAACGCGGCGTAGGCGGCCTCTATAAGCCAAGGCGGCGTGTGGTTCGGGTCGGTGCCGATACATAGCGCGGGACGCTGTCCATCTGGGTGCAGCTCGTACGCCGACGGCCCTGTCGGGTAGGAATGGACGTCGATGATCACGGCGCGGCCAGTGGCGGCGATGCGGTCCGTCACGAGGTCGGACAACGCGGCGGCGTAGGGATGGAAGTAGTTATCGAGCAGTGCATCTCGTGCGGTGTTGTCGGCGTTGCGCAGGACGTCTCCGTTGCAGGTTCGGGTGTAGACCGCGCCGCGGCCGACGGCGTTGAGTTCTTCGCGTTCGTCGGGGAATCGTTCGGAATCGATCACCAGCCGTGAGAGGTCGTTGCGCAGTGTCCACGGCTGGGGTGTCACTGATTGCGCGGCGTGCTGTGCGATCACGTCGGTGTGTGCGTCGGTGATCTCGTCGAGTTCGGCGGCGAGTTGCTCGTCGGTGACGGTCAGTGACGGGCGGATCTCGGGTGGAATGACGCGCGAGGCGTGCGGGACGTGCAAGATGACGGGCGAGGATGTATCGCCCGCGATCAGTGTTCTCGTGTTCACGAAATCTCCTTGGCGAGTGTGGAACTGGTGCCGGTTTAGTTGATGACGTCGACGAACCAGCGACCGTCGAGCTCTTCGGTGGCGATGGTCTGGGGGAACTGTGTGGGCGGCTGGCTGGGACGCATTTCGGTGAGAGCGACGGAGTAGATACCGGCCGAGATCGGTGTGATGCGCACGCAGTGGGTGGTTCCCGTTGGGACGGTGTCGATTCCGGCTTGAATCTTCTCCTTCGCTGGCAGGGACGTGTCGGGGGTGGCGAGTGCACGGACGGCTGTTCCGGAGCGGGTGACGTAGTAGGCGTATTCGAACGCTGCGATGACTCCGGGGCCGCTTTTCTGGTCACCGGGGTCGGTGCGGCATGCGGTCGGATCGATCTCAGCCGTGGGTGCAGCGCCGAGAGCGGGTGGGGTGACGTCGAGGGTAGGTGCCGTTTCCGAGGTGTCTGTCTCGTCGGCGATTCTTTCCTGTGCGCGCTCGTCGTTGCCGGAGAGGAGACGCAGGACGAACCAACCGAGCAGCGTGCCCACGACAATCAGGGCAGCGACGTAACGCAGGCGGGGCGATCGGGAATCCCTCTTACGCGGACGCTTCGGCACTGTCGGAGGCTTAGGTGCGGTCCCTGTTGCAGTCGTGTCAGCGGTTGCCCCGTGGGGCGTGCCGCCGAGTAGGTCGATCACTGCGGAGTGCCTTGTCGTGTTCGTCATCGCTGTCGTCCTTCGGTGCTCGCGCCTTGTTCTGCAGTGGCGCATGGACAAGTTCAGGGTGGGCGGCGCGTTGCCGCCCGCCCTGAAGGGCTCTGATCATGCGGGCTATGCCGGAATACCCGCGCCGACTGCGGCGCTGATCAGCGAGGACGCCAGGCCGGGGGTGGCGTTGGTGAGGAATTCCGTGAGTGCGGTGTCGACGTGTTCGATGATCTGCTCGCCTCCGGGCTGGGCTGCGACGAAGTCGCGGGCCTGCTGGTCGATCGTGGGGGCAGCGGCGACGGTGTCGCGGACGGCGGTGGCCGCGGTCTCGCCGATGGGGCCGGAGTTCTCCCAGTCGGTGAGCGTGTCCTGGGTCTGGCTGGTGACGGAGGGTTGGTCGACGTCGGGGACCTCGATTTCGACGGGTTCGCCGAGTTCACCTGCGCCGTACGCGACGGCGGCGGTGAATCCTGCTATTCCTCCGCCCAGTCCGCCGAGAACGAATGCGGGGGCGCCGGCGAGGAGTGCGCCCGTACCGGCGCCGACGGCGGTTCCGGCGAGACCGCCTGCTACCCAGCCGATTCCGGGGACGAAGACGTAACCCAGTCCGAGGCCGATGTTTCCGCCGACGGTGCCGCCGATCAGCGCTCCTCCGATGGCGAACGGGGTCGCGAGGCCGATTCCTCCGGCGAGTGCTCCGGCGGCGGCACCGCCTACTTGGGTGGCGGCGTCGCGGCTGGCTTTGTCGACGGGGACGCCGAGGGAGTTCCAGCCGGTGGCGACTCCGGATTCGATGATGGCGGTGGTGTTGTTGGTTCGTTCGAGGTCGGCGTCGGAGACCCAGTTCGGTTGTGCGATGTGAAAGGTTCCGATGCGGAGGGTGTCGCGGGGGGCGATGATTGGTGCGACGACGTCGACGGGGCCGGGGAGATGGAGTTGGGTGTAGTCGGTCGGGGTGGTGTCGGTGGGCGGCGTGTAGGTGTTGGTGTCGTAGTCCCAGTTCGGCAGCGGCTGGTAGTCGATGTTCTGGTATTGCGCGGGTGG
>NZ_JASDCV010000040.1:0-28390 GCF_030407755.1 Rhodococcus sp. APC 3903 | reverse complement strand
ACTCGCGACGAGCCGAATAAGTTGTGGGTCACGGATATCACGGAACATCCCACCCCTTGGATTCCAGCAATCGTCGCAACACTCGTGGTTACGAGACTTCCAGTAAAGCACTCAGGCGCTCTGCAGGGGTGTCCCAGTCGAGCGATTTCCGGGGTCGATCGTTAAGCTCCTCCGCGACGGCCAAGAGATTGTCGATGCTGTGCACTGCCAGGTCGGTACCGCGCGGGAAGTGTTGGCGGAGTATACCGTTGGCGTTCTCATTGCTGCCGCGCTGCCAGGGAGCGCTCGCGTCTGCGAAGTAGACGTCGAAGTTGGTCGCGGCGGCGAATGCGCGGTGCTCGGCCATCTCGGCGCCTTGGTCCCAGGTCAGTGTTCCTCGCAGCGATGCGGGCAGATGACGGACGGTGGTGATGAGGGAGTCTCGGACGGCTTCGGCAGTCCGCTCACGTCCGAGGTGCCCGAGCATCACGAAGCGGGAGGAGCGTTCGACTAGTTGTACGAGGCACGGACGTTAGTTACGCGGTGCCGGCGGTAAGCGGCGGGCGGTCGTCCTCCGCGTGCTGAATGCGGTCGGTGGACTCTTCTATGTTCGTCAAGCCCCGGCTGAGGATGTGTGGAGCGCTTCGAGTGTTCGGTAGATTCGGCGGGCGAGGTAGCGTTTCAAGCAGCGTCGAATCTCTTTGGTCGTGCGCCCCTGAGCTTTTCGTTTGTCGACGTAGGCGCGTGTCTCGGGATCGTGGGCCATGCGCGTAACGGTCGCCATGTGCAGGGCTCGATTCAGTCTCCGGTCTCCTCCGCGGTTCAGCCGGTAACGAGTGGTGTTCCCGGATGAGGCTGGAATCGGATTCACACCTGCGAGTGCAGCGAACGCGGCTTCGTTGCGCACGCGTCCAGGGTGTGACCACGCTGCATAGGCAACGGCCACGGTCACTGGACCGAGGCCTGCCTGCTCCAAGAGTGGAGCTGCCTCACTCTGCTCGATCAGCTTCTTGAGCTGCGTATTGTTTTCTGCGAGTGCGCCATCGAGGGCGTGGATTCGCTTCGCCAGTCTGACTGCCTCGGCTCGTGCGACCGAGAGTGCGAGTTCCTCGACGCGGCTGCGCCACGAAGCTACCTCGGTGATCTGTGCGTTTGTCAGCGGGCGGCGAGCATCGGTGCCGAGATCGACGACCCGCAACAAGGCGGTAAGCGCATTGATGCAGGCAGTGCGGTCGGTGCTCATGTGCTCACGAGCGGTCGTCAGGACACGCAAAGCGGCCCGCACACCACTGTCGGCGCGTGGATGACGTAGCTGGTCGAGCTCGAGCGGCAGAACGGCGGCACCGATGCGATGTGCATCGAGGCCATCAGACTTACCGACCCCGCGGTGGGCTCGCGCATCCATGCGAGCGGCCTCGACGACCTCGTAGCCGGCGCCGGTCACCGTTCGTGCCAGCCCGGCCCCGAACGTTGCCACGCACTCGATAACCCACAGTGCCGCGAGGTCGCCACCCGTGAGGCGAGCAACCCAGCTCAGGGCCCTTTTCATCCCAGCAGGAGTCGTGGGGAATTCGTTGGTGGCGATCAGTGCACCGGTGACCGGGGTCAGGATCGCGTAACTGTGTTTGCGGGCATGGGTATCGACTCCGATGACGAACGGGCGGCTATGCGCGACGATAGACATGGCGGTTCGTGCTTCCTTCCGAGACGGGAATGATGACGCGGCCGCTGCGGGCCGGTGCGAGCCTGGATGGAAGTCACTTCGGGGCAATACTGTGATGAGTCACGACCTCGCCTACTGGGCGCGGAGCGGACAGTCTTCTGATCAAGCCATCGGAGTGGACCGGGTGAGCACCGACCGTCCCGCGCCGGAGCCGGACATGTCCATCGAAACGCATCCCGGTAGGGAGCGAGTAATTGTATGAGTCACGGCCATGGCGCGGGAGCGGCACGATGCCTACCTTGCCAGCCAGTTCCAGACCAGCCACCCCAAGACTCACAGTAATTGTAGTGAACATTCCAGATTTCGACGGCAGTGCGCCGCTCGGCTTCGCTGGTGTACTCACGGGAGGACAGCAGTTCTTCGGCGAGGATACGGTTGTAGCGTTCGACCTTCCCGTTGTGTTTCGGTGTGTACGGCTTGATGCGGTAGTGCCGAGCTTCGCGGAGTGAAGCGGTGAAATCTGCTGCCCGGTAGCATGATCCGTTGTCGGTGATCACGCGCTCGATCCGGGTGATGCCGTGGGCTGCGAAGAAGAGTCGGGCGTTGTTCATGAAATCGATGGCTGTTGCTGCGGTTTCGTCATCGCGTGCTTCGGTGTATGCCAGGCGGGTGTTGCCGTCGATCGCGGAATGCAGGTAGGTGTAACCGACGCGGCCCTGCTTGTTCTTCGTTTTCCGACGCTGGGATTGTTTGGCCTGCTCGGAGCCGCGGCCGTGGGCACGCCAACCTCCGCCGTCCGGGATTCGGCCGACTTTCTTGACGTCGACGTGCACCATCTGACCAGGTCGTTTGGCGGCGATGACCTGGGGTTTTCGGTTGTTTTCGCCGTTCGGGTCGATGAACCGGCGGCGGTGCAATCCCAGGTTCCGCAGGATTTTCGTGACTGTTCGGCGAGCAATGACGATCCTGTCTGTGCGCAGTTCGAACGTGATTCGTGAAGCTGACCATTTCCGGGTCCGGCGCATCGATTCGATCTCGGCCACCACCTCTGCTGATGTGGCGGTCGGGTGATGGTGCGGCGTGCTGGATCGGTCCTGTAATCCCAGGTCACCGTACTTGCGATACCGGTTGACCCACTTGGAGGCGCATTGTCGGGAGATGCCCATTTCGGCGGCTACGTGGGCGATCGGACGACTCTGGCACCGCTCGATCAGGCGTCGTCTTCCCTCGACAGTCAGCGGAGCATTACGGTGTGTCACAGGGCTGGTCCTTCTTGGTCGAGAACGGTTGTGTCGCAACTCCCATTCTCGCGCCGAGGACCAGCCCGTCTACTGCAGTCCCGCGTCAGCAACGTCCATACCCACAACAACTAGTGTCGCGATCGCCGATCCACCCAGCGCGCCGATGATGAGGTCGCCTTCCCAATGTCCTGGAACTTTTCGCGAGTCAACCTCTGCCGGCCGATTGCTGATGGAGTTGATCGGGTCGACGAACCGCGGTCGGCGGGCATCGGGCTGCTTGTGTGGTTTGCGCGCAATTCGACCGCGGCGCAGGTGTTTTCCAAGTTCTCGTGTGAGATCGCCTCGGGCGTGGACGTAGATCGCTTGATAGACCGTCTCGGTGCTCGCGCGCATTTCCGGAGCGGTTGGGAAGTCCTTTATCAGTCGGTGACTGATCTGTTGCGGCGACCACCTTTTCGCCAGCTTCCCCTGGACGTAGGAACGAAGCTCGGTGTTGGCGACCAGCTTCGCCTGCCGGGGCCTGGCCCGATGCTTCACTGACAGCCGATGCGCCGTATGGGGCATATATCCCCGCACTGAGATGGTGTTGCGTTTGAGTTCTCGGCTGATCGTCGACGGTGCGCGTCGCATCTGCGACGCGATCGCCCGGATCGACAACCCTGCCCGCCGTAGGTCCTGCAATTGTTTGCGTTCGAGCAGGCTGAGGTAGCGGGGATGGATGATCTTCTCGACCACGTTGAGGTCGACGCTTCCGCCGATCGCGCGGGTTCTTCGTTCTGGCACACCGTCATTGTTCTTTGCCGGGTACCGCACCACCCGGCCGTCGGGATAGACGCGCCCTCGGTTGATGATGGTGATGCCTTTGTCCCAGTCGGTTGCCGATCGGGCATCGGCCCCGACGCGGGCTCTGGCCTCTACGCGCGTGAGTCCCGCCGCTCGTAGACGTAGGAACTCTTCACGCCGCGGGTTGACCTTGCGTGCCTCGCTGGTCGATATTCCTGCTTTCCGCGCCCATGCATAGGCTGTTGGCCAATGAATCCCCAGCTCATGGGCAACAGTTGAGATGATTTCCCGTTCGCGAACGAGTCGCAAGAACTCAGCTTTCAGTTCCGCAGGGTAGGTGCGCGGCGCGGCCCGCGCCATGGTCAGCCCTGTCTTCCGCAACCAGTTGTAGCCGGCGTTTTCATGAACGCCGACCGCACGCGCTGCGTCGCGGACCGTGCCACCTCTATCGAGCAATCGGAAGAATTCTTCCTTCTGCTGATCCGTGTACTTTTTGCCAGCCATTGCAACACCTTCCAGTAGGTGTTGCGACGATTGCTGGAATCCAAGCCCGTGAAGGTAAAATTTACTGCGCTGTTGTCCTGGATACGTTTTCGAGGCGAGTCGTCGGGTGGTCTATCGACAGCTCGCAGACAGCGACATTGGTGACAAACGCTCTAGGAATGGCCATTTCCAATCGAGGCCCAACACCCGGCACACTCATTCACTCGGACCACGGAGTGCAGTTCACGTCCTGGGCATTCACCCGCCGGGCGCACGACTCAGGGCTGGTCCCGTCGATGGGATCGATCGGCGATTGCTATGACAACGCAGTGATCGAATCTTTCTGGGGCAGAATGCAAACCGAACTTTTGAATCGGAAACGATGGAAAACGAGGATCGAATTGGCCAACGCCATGTTCGAGTGCCTCGAGATCTTCCACAATCGCCAACGCCGGCACAGTGCACTCGGGATGCTGACCCCGATCGAGTTCGAGAACGTACACTTCACACGTCAACCCGTAGCCTGAAGTCAAATATGACGACTCCACGAAACTCGGGGTACATCAAAGTCCCCGGAAACTCCGGTCCGATTCACTCTTTCCCAGGCCGTAACTATCGCCTCCCAAAGGATTTGGATCGGCATCAGGTCGTCGAGCCTGGCGGCAGAAATGACGGCACGCCCCGGCACCCAAATTCGCCGGTGCCCAACACCCCCCTACAACCACCCAGGGGCATCTCATCACCGCAGGTCAAACTCCAAAACGCCGATACCGAACCCACCCACACCAACCAAACGTCCCCCGGCGAGTCGGTGTAATCCGGACTCCCCCGCAAGCGCCGCATCGAGCCGGGATTGTTCCGGCTCGATGCGGCGTGTGGTTCCCTCGTTCGGCCTTTATTGATCACACCGGTATGACGTCTAGCTCTGAGGGCGCTGTCAGCCGCCCGTTGAATCCGGCGCGGTGGGCAGCGTCTTGGACGGCGGAGTGAAATTGGGCGATCGGGAGGTCAGCGGGGACGTAGTGACACAGGACCAGGTGTCGGGCCCCCGCTTTTTGCGCGACCTGCGGCACCGCGATGACATCGGTGTGAGAGTTGAACAGGTGTTCTCGAAGACCCGCTTGGTTCGCCGTCGGGGCTCGCTGTACGAGCAATTCTTCGACCGCGCTGTTCATCTGCACCTCGTGGAACAGGACGTCGGTTCCGCGGGCGAGCGCGATGAGGTTGTCGTTGGGTCCTGCGGTGTCCCCCGAGAACACAACGCTGCGGCCTGAGGCGAGAATGTCGAACCGGTAAGCGTAGGCGTCAGGGACCTCGGGGCCGTGAAACACTCGTGTTGCAGTCACCTTGACCAGGTCGTCGCGCATGACTTCGACGCTTCCGGTAGCCGGGACCGATATAGTGTGCGCAGTGACTTTCCGTGGCGGCTTGGTGGCGGAAAAGAGCCTTGTTGCCTCCCCGAGGCTTTGCTGCATTCCGCTGATCACCGCGTCGATCTTTAGTGGGCCCCACACGTCAAGATCTCCTACCGGAGAGGGCGTGTAGGTCCAACCGAGCAGGGCTACGTCGGTCAGGCCAGCGACGTGGTCGGCATGGTGATGGGTGGTGAAGACATTGCCTAGCCCGGCGAATCCGATTCCAGCATCCACCAGGCGCTGGGCAGTATTTCCGCCGCAGTCAATGAGGTATACCCGTGTTCCGACCAACAGGGCCAGCGCAGGCTGCGAGTGGGCGGTGCTGAGGATGGGTCCTCCGTTCACCCCGAGCACTCGGACATGGTCTCCCTGCGGTGCGGCGGGAACCGCGCTGGGACTACCTGTAGGCGCACTCGCCGCAGCAGTACCGTCGTGGGTAGTCCGGCCCGAACATGCAACCAGCCCTCCCGCCGAAGCGGCCACAGCGAAGCCGAATAGCGCTCTTCTCTTGATCGGTATCGACGGTAGTTTGGGAATTTCGTTGGCCATGATCAGGCTCCTGTCTTTACATCTCGCGGGTAACCGTCTCAGCGGTCCATAGTGGACCGTTGGGGCTTGGTATGCCGAGGTGGTTCGAACCCGCCACCTTCGGCTCAAGATCATCCGCATCACCGGCGAAGAACTCTTCGATCGTTTCCGCCAATTTCTGGTGCTGCATGAGGTTCGTTAAACGGGATTGGTGCTCACAGGGTCGGGGTTCATCGCTACTCCTTCTACAAATCCAGCTCAATTGCGGGTGCCGTGGTGAGGGAGACGCGGCGTATCGAGCTTTCGCGAGAGCTCTGCTCGGTGACGAAGGGCACGGAGTCGCGGTGCGCGCTGCTGGTGGTGGCCTGTGCTATTGGGCCGGTGGCCCTCCGGGTCGCCCGTGGCCGAGTGGCCTCGGCTTTCCGTTCGCCGGTGCCGCATACAGTCCGGCCGCGCACTCGACACACTTGTCGACAGCACTCCGGCGCTGACCGCAATGGCCGGATTTCTCTCCACTGTTCACGGGCTCGGCATCCAGCGACCACAGCGCCACCCACAAGACCATCTTTCTTGTCTCGGCTTCGAAACGCTTGCACGGTTGACGTTCTTGGCCTACGGAACAGTGAGGCGAACCGGTTGAGTGGGCTCATCCCACCTCTACGTTCGGGCTGGCTCTTTCGATCTCGGCATGAAACAGTCGGATTACAATTAGGTAGGGCAATCAACAGGCATTCTGTGGTGCTATTTCCCCAAAAGCCGCTTCAGCGAAGCTGAAGGCGTCTTCTTGAGATGCCATCAGGACTGTACTGTGATCTTTGTCTTGGTACTCGTTGTAAAGTATCGAAGCACCCCGTGAGCAAAAATTCACTATTATTTGTTTGGTTGTGCCAAGGGAAACGGAAGCCTGATCCTTATCACCCTGAAATATCGATACTGGAACCTTCATCGTCCGTGAGGATTCGTCTTGTTGGGTCAGGAATTCCGATATTTTGTCATATGTCGGCCCCGGCTTTAGGTACTCTGCTGGGTTCAGCTGTGGTTGTCCGCGGAGGATGCACGTACTTTTAGCGGCTTCGACCTGTGACATGAACGGTTCGCTGACAACGTCGGCGAGGTCGATCGTCGAATCCGCAGCTTGGGCGTCCAGAACGGTCGCCGATGCAAGTTATGCCACAAATGGCAGAGTCGGTTCGTCGATTTCTCGGCCGTAGACGATATCGTCCATGAATTTCTGCACTCCGGGGCCAGTGGGCGCTATAGCGATCGCGCCTTTTAGCGGACATCTTCCGTCGCCAATTGAATCGAATAGACCTGCCGTCCACAAGGCAGCTCCACCGCCTTCGCTCTTTCCAATTGATATCCAATCATCACCAAGCGTGTTGGTGGCGGCGTGTGCGGAAGTGACAATGTCAGCGATCGCATTTGCATTGCTGCGTCCGTTAAGGACTAGTCTCGGTCCGTTTGCTCCCCAGTCTTCGTAATCCGTGCGTAACACGGCATATCCTCTTTTGACCCACTCGTTAAGGTACTGATCATACTGGGCGTTATTCGTAAGCGAGGGCGCGCATTGAGGAGCGAAACCTGTCGTTCCATACCCCCAGCTGACGACCGGGTAACCTCCGTCAGGCGGTGGCGTTGAGGGCAACGCTATCTGGCCGAATATCGTTGTAGGACCGCCCTTGAATGACGTCGATGCGTAAGTTACGTCCATACTTTGCCCAGCATCGGGCAGTCCATCCCCACCCGAGTTGACTGTAATTAATTGTCCCGGTATCGCCAAACTCGCGCTGGAAGTTTCAGCCTCAGGGTTTTGGCTACACGATACAGAGGAAGCGCCTAATATTAACGCCAAAACGGAGAAGGTTGGGGTTAGACGCAAGATTGCGCATTTCTTCATTTGGATCCTTTCTTTCTTCCATAATCAGCTCAAGGGCCGGATTACAGATTCGCCCAGAAGGGAAGATTCTTCTCGAACTCCCCTTCAAATCAGTCCTACTATCTTGCGTGTCCAAATATGGACGAAAGAACAAAGGCAAAGTCCGTGCAGAGAATTCACCCCTGCCAGGGCTTCCGGCTTCCGCATACCTGAATGGAAATCCCGATCGACTTAGTTTGGTGCTCAATTACTTGCCACTTAGATATAATCTAAGTCTCGCCATTTCGTCAACCCTTGCATTCTCAGAAATGCAGTAGTATATTGCAGAAATTTTATTGCTCGGTCACGACATTCCGCCAGTCCATCGATCGCGGGAACGACCCCCGGTCACTATAAAGTTTGGCACTGTACGCCACATTACCGAATGAAGTCAAGGGTTGACGGATAGCCTGTGCCTGGGATTACATTTGACCGCTAAGTGGTTTAGCGCTTAGCTAAACTCGGCCTAGGTGGAGGAAACTATGACAATGGCCTCGCAGAGCACGGCGCGAGCTGCAGAACTGATCAGCGCCCGCTTGGAGCGGTTGCCGATGAGCAGGTGGCATGTGAAGGCTCGCGTGATCGTCGGCGCGGTAACCTTCTTCGACGGATTCGACCAGTTGATGATTGCGTATTCGCTTCCGCAGCTTGCGCCGAAGTGGGCTCTCAGCGCGACGGACATCGCCTGGGTCATTGCAATCGGCGGTATCGGAATGCTGATCGGCGCGCTCGCCGGCGGCTGGTTGGCCGATCGTGTCGGTCGCCTCAATGTCATCGTCTTCTCGCTCGCCTTGTATGCGGTGATGAGCCTGGGTATGGCACTCACGGACAGTCTCTTGCTCTTCCTGGTCTTCCGGTTCGTCCAAGGCATCGGACTCGGCGCGGAGGTACCGGTGGCCGCCAGCTACATCGGCGAAATCACGAAGGCGCATGGCCGCGGACGCTTTGTGTTGATGTACGAGGTGATCTTCCCGATCGGTCTGGTCGCATCGGCAATTGTGTCTGCGTGGATGGTCCCGAACTTCGGTTACAAGTGGTTGTTCGCGCTCGGGGCCATTCCAGTGGTTCTGCTGCCGCTGTTGCGTCAACTCCCGGAATCTCCTCGATGGTTGGCATCACGTGGCCGGATGGACGACGCCGAACGTGCCATGACGCAGATCGAGCACGAGGTGAGCGTCAAGTACGGCAAGCCTCTTCCGGAGCCGCAACCGATCGAGGGCGCTGCTCAGCAGGTTCAGCGCGCTCGATTCGCCGAATTGTTCCAGGGCGTCTATCTCCGCCGAACGCTGATGTTGGCCACGATCTGGCTAACGGCGTACTTCGTCAACTACGGCATCGCATCGTGGCTGCCGACCCTCTACCGCAAGTCCTTCGATGTCAGTGTCGACACGGCGCTGCATTACAGCATCCTGACCTCGGTGGCAGGTCTGATCGGCTGTGTCATAGTTGCGCTCCTGATCGACAACGTCGGCCGTCGCATCTGCATCTCGGCGTCGATGGTGCTCTGCAGCACCATGCTGTTCATGCTCGCGGCAACCGGTGCCGATACCGCCACCAAGGTCCTGTTCTGGTCCGCAGGCTCGGCGCTCTTCGTGTTCGCGGTCAACATGGCCCTGTACGTCTACACGGCCGAGCTGTATCCGACCAGGATGCGCGCATTGGGTTGCGCCTTCGGTGGCGCAGCCGGACGTCTCGGAATCGTCGCCGGCCCGCTGGTCGTGGGTTTCGTTCTCGACCACGGCAGCTCGCTGAGTGTGTTGTTCACGATGTTCGGCGTCGTGTCTCTGATCGGCGCGGCAGTGGTTGCGATCTTCGCAGTGGAGACCAAGCAGAAGACACTCGAGGAGATCTCACGATGAGCGAGGTATTCGACGCTGTTCCCAACGAGATCTTCCTCGGCGGGATCTGGAAGCGCGGTACGGGCGCGACGACTTCGGTGATCGACCCGAGCGACGGGACCGTCTTGCAGACCGTCGACAATGCTGTGACGCACGATGTCGACGAGGCAGTACTGCGCGGAACGGCCGCGATGTCGGATCCGCAGTGGCGCAATATGTTGCCCCACAACCGGGCACGGTATCTGCACAGGATCGCCGACGCCGTGGAGACCAACTCCAAGAGACTGGCGGTACTGCAGAGCTTCAACACGGGCAAGTCGCTAACCGAGACCAGAGGACTGGTCGCCAGTGCGGCAGGGACCTTCCGGTACTTCGCCGCCGTGCTCGAGACCGCGGACCAGGACCTGACCACTCCGCGCGGCAACTACCTGACGATGAGCATTCACGAGCCGATCGGCGTGATCGGCGCCATTGCGCCATGGAACTCCCCTGTCGCGAGCGACGCCCAGAAGATCGCTCCCGCGCTCGCTGCCGGTAACGCCGTCATCCTCAAACCGGCCGAATGGACCCCGCTGGTGTCGTTGGCCCTGGCGCGCCTGATAGACGAGTCGGGTTTGCCTGCGGGGCTGCTGTCGGTGTTGCCCGGACGCGGTTCGGTGATCGGTGATGCCATCGTCCGTCACCCCGGCGTGGGAAAGGTGACATTTACCGGCGGTACAACGACGGGTCGCACGCTCGCGCATATTGCGGCCGAGAAGCTCATGCCCATCTCGCTCGAGCTCGGGGGGAAGTCGCCGACGATAGTTCTGGACGACGCGGACGTCGATCTGGCGGTCAACGGTGTTGCCTACGGAATCTTCTCCTCGACCGGCCAGAGTTGTGTGGCGGGTTCGAGGTTGTTCGTGGACGAGTCGATTCACGACGACTTCGTCGAGAAGCTGGTGGCCAAGACCCGCTCGCTTCGCGTCGGTCCGGGGCGGGCGTCGGAAACACAGGTCGCGCCGATGGTTCACCACCGCCAGCGGGATTCCGTCGCGCAGTACGTCGATCTCGCCCGTCAGGAGGGTGGCACCGTACTGTGCGGCGGGTGCGTCCCACAGGATCCAGCCTTGGCGGACGGCGCGTATTACCTGCCGACGATCATTTCGGGACTGAGCAACGATGCGAAGGCCTGCCAGGAGGAGATCTTCGGCCCAGTCCTCGTCGTGCTGCCGTTCCGTGATCAGGAGGATCTTGTGGCACAGGCCAACGACTCGGTCTACGGCCTGGCGTCGGGAATCTGGACCGGCGACTACAAACGCGCGTGGGCGCTGGCAAGACTATTGCAGGCAGGCACGGTGTGGATCAACACGTACAAGCAGTTCAGCATCTCAACTCCGTTCGGCGGAGTGAAACAGAGCGGCTTGGGGGTCGAAAAGGGCCGTGCGGGCATCTCGGCCTACTCGCGCCAGAAGAGTATCTACTGGGGACTGGACGAGCAGCCGAATCCCTGGGCTGACTGAGAAATCGACTCGCGACGAGGAATTCGTGCGGGACTATTGTGCGCGACTAATTGAGCGCTAAGATACTTAGATATAATTCATTTTCGATGATTAACCAAAGGAGCGGGCATGACTGAACCGATTGCTCGACTGCGCTCACTGCGTTCAGTCGAGCTCCGCACGACGGCGTGCGCAGACTCCGTGGATTTCTACTCCGAAGTGTGGGGACTCCGGGTTGTCGAAGCGGGAAAGGATCGCGCTTGGCTCCGAGGTACCGGAAATCAACACCACGCCGTGCAGCTCACTGCTGCTGACCGTAACGGACTGGGGCGGATCACCTTCGCGGTCGGCACTCCCCGCGAAATCGACGAGGCGGCGAGGCGACTCGAAGCGAGAGCGATCGTGATGATCGCCGGTCCCGGTCCGGTGGACGCAGTCGGTGGCGGGTACGGTCTGCAATTCGTCGACCCGGAGGGGCGGATCATCGAACTGCTCGCCGACACCTTCGCCGTGGCGGAGATCGAGACCGGCGACGCGGTTCCCACCGGGGTCACACACGTCGTACTCAATACCATCGACATCGACGCAGCCGTCGAGTTCTACAGTGACGTACTCGGAATGCGCGTGTCGGACTGGTCCGAACACCAGATGGCGTTCATGCGCTGCAACACCGACCATCACAGCATCGCGTTCAATCAGGCGCAGTGGACCGCGGTCAACCACGTGGCCTACGAGATGTCCTCGGTCGATAATTTCATGCGGGGCATCGGCCGGCTGCGTCACCACGGTGTGTTGCCGTTGTGGGGGCCAGGAAAACACGGCCCTGGCGACAACACGTTCTCCTACTTCGGTGATCCGGCCGGGTTGGTGTGTGAGTACACGTCCGGGATCGCGCAGGTCGACGAAGACCGCTGGCTGTGCCGGGTGTGGCGTCGGGTGCCCGAGCTGTCCGACCTCTGGGGTACCGCCGGTCCGCCGTCGGCCGAGGTTCGTGAACGTATGGCTGGCATCGCGGATCCGGGTGCCTTCGAGCGTTTTCCGGCGATGACCCGCAGTGCGGTGAGCTCGTGAGTTCCGTGGTCAGAGCTGGCGTGATCGGATACGGAAGCATTGGGCGGACCGTTGCGAATCGGCTGTTAGCGGGGGCTCTGACCGGTGTCGAACTCGTCGCGATCGTGGATACCGGCGTGGTCGCGAATTCGACTGTCCCGCAAACTGATCTGGCCAAGGCGATCGAGATCTGTGACGTGCTGATCGAATGCGCCGGGCAGGCAGTCGTGTTCGAGCATGCAGAGGCCGTTCTCGGTGCGGGTCGTGACCTGGTGATCTCGTCTACCGGTGCGCTCGCCGATCCGGATTTTATAACTCGATTGCGGAAGCTTCCGGGCCGGATGTTGTGCACTACAGGAGCTGTCGGTGGACTGGATCTGCTGGGCGCAGCGTCGGACGCTGCGCGATTCGACACCGTGACAGTACAGACGACCAAACTTCCCACCTCGCTCGTGCAGCCCTGGATGTCGGACCAGCGATCAGCCCAGATCGTGGAGACCGTGTCGGCGCTCACTGTGTTCGAGGGCGGTGCGGAGGAGGCATCGCGGTTGTTTCCGCGCTCGCTGAACGTGGCGACGGCGGTATCGCTCGCGGTGTCTGACCGCGATCTGGTTCAGGTGAAGCCGGTTGCTGATCCTTCGGCGGCGCTCACTCGGCACGAGGTCACTGCTCGTGGCCCGGTGGGGAACTATCACTTCACCATCGAGAATCTGCCGAGTCCGGAGAACCCGAGAACCAGCGCGATCGTCCCGTTCGCGGTGCTGCGAACGCTGGGAGTGCTGCTGGGGCATCACGGAGTAATCGGATGACGACCACCATTGCCACTGAGAAGATCTATGTTCGTGATGCCGGCGACGGACCGAATGTGATGATGCTGCACGGTATCGGTGGCAGCTCGGAATCCTTCACGCCTCAGTTCGACGAACTGGCAGGTGAGCTGAGAATGCTTGCCTGGGATGCACCGGGGTATGCCCGATCGGCTGACCCGGATCGCGAGAACACCCTCGACGACTACGCCGATATCGTCGCTGCCCTCATCGTCGAGCGCTGCGGGGACGCAGGTGTGCACCTACTCGGAATGTCGTGGGGTGGTGTCATTGCCACTCGCGTCGCGCTTCGGCATCCGGCCTTGGTCCGTAGTCTGGCACTCGGCAGTTCGACGGTGGGTTCCGCCGCGAGCGAGGAAAGCGCTGCGGCGATGCGGGCTCGTGTCGGCCATCTCACCGAACTCGGTCCGGCGGAGTTTGCTCGCGCTCGGGCTCCGAAACTGCTTTCCGCGCAGTCGACTCCGGACGAAGTCGCCGGCGCGGTGGATCTGATGGGGCGGTCGATCCGACTGGCCGGATACAGCGCCGCCGCAGCGTCGATGGCGGCAACGGACCACACTACCGACCTCGCCCGGATCACGGTACCGACCCTCGTCTTGTGCGGAGACGAGGACACGATCACCGGCCTGCCGGCCAGCCAGAAATTGGCGGGCGGAATCGGCGGCGCAGTGATCGTAACGGTCCACGGCGCAGGGCATCTGGCGAATCAGGAACGGCCAGAAGCCTTCAACGCCTGGTTTCACTCGTTCGTCCTCATCGCCGAGCAACTCCGCAATCACTGACCATCACCAACACATTCTGTTCTGCCAACCGAACAACTACTCCGCATGTTCCGTGCGGACGAAAGGAGACCACCATGGACTACGAAACCGCCGAGCTCGAGGCGTACACGAACTCCCTCATCCTGACCAAGGACAGCCGTCACGAGGACTGGGACACTCTCGGATTTCAGGCCAAGGCCGGAGATCAGTTCAAACGCGCACAGATTCGCTACGTGGGTTCCGGGGCAACCGGCAACCACGAGTCCGACAACCGGACCATTGCCTCGAGGGGATTCACCTTCTCGAACATGCTGCTCCCCCCTGGAGCGGAGGGCCCCGAGCACACGCACCACGACGTCGAAGAGGCATTCTTCGTGCTGGAAGGCGAAGTGGAAGTTGGAATCCACCGCGACGGCGTCGTCGAGAAGCGCACGTTGGGCTACCGCGACATGATCGTCGTTCCGGCCGGTGTTCCGCGCAGCCTCAAGAACAACGGTGATACCAACGCGCTGTTCTGCGTCATCATCGGTGCTCAGAAGCCGCAGATTCCCACCTACCCGGAAACGTCCGCGATGCACGGAATCACTCGCGACTGATGACACTTCACGGAAGGTCGATACTCGTCACCGGCGCCGGGCGCGGCTTGGGCCTTGCCATTGCCGCCCGGCTCGGTGCCGACGGTGCCACCCTGTGGCTCGCCGATATTCGCGCGGACTGGGGCGAGCCGGCTGCGGAAAAATTGCGTGCAGACGGTGTGGACGCGCGGTTCGTGCAGGTCGACCTCCGTGACGAGATTTCGGTGGCAGAGATGGCAGCCACCGTCACCGCGGAGGGTCCGCTGTACGGACTCGTCAACAACGCTGCGTTGGCGGACGGGGTGGGCGGCAAAGCGATTCACGAGCTTTCCGTCGAAGAGTGGGACCGTATTCTCGGAGTGAATCTTCGTGGCACATTCCTCGTTTCCCGCGCAGTGGTCCCGTCCTTGATCGAGAACGGCAGCGGCCGGGTGATCACGATCGGATCCGATGCGGCTCTGTACGGTTCGCCCAAACTGGCGCACTACATCGCGTCGAAAGGCGGCGTCTGCGCCCTGACCAGAGCAATGTCACGCGATCTCGGATCGTACGGGATCACCGTCAACACGGTCTCGCCTGGACTGACCGAATCGGAATCGGCTGAGAAAGTGCCCGAGCATCGGCACGAGCTGTACCGGCTCAACCGGGCGTTGGCGAGGCCGCAGCAGCCGTCGGATCTTGTCGGCGCCGTCGCGTTCTTGATGGGGGACGAGGCGTCGTACATCACCGGTCAGCAGTTGGTGATCAACGGCGGGTTCGTCCTCAATTAGTACGGTCGGCGAGATCTATTGTGCACGAGAGGGTTTGATCGATGGATATGCAGATGTGCGGCCGTACCTATCTGGTGACCGGCGGCAGTTCGGGTGTCGGGCTCGCTACGGTGCGTGCGCTGCTCGAGGAGGGTGCCAACGTTGTCACCTGTGCTCGGGACGAAGTTCGGTTGCGCGACGTCGTACAGGGGTTGGCCGGGAGTGAACGAGTTGTCGGAGTAGCTGCGGACGTGCGTGATCCGAAATCCGTGACGGCTGTGGTCGAGCAGGCAGCAGCCAGGTTCGGTGGTGTCGACGGCGTCGTCAACAATGCCGGAAACAGCCGTATGAAGCCACGCAGCGAGACCACACTGGAGGACTGGAAGGACGAGTTGGATCTCAAGTTCTCCAGCGTGCTCAACACCGTCGATGCCACCCTTCCCCTGCTCCGACGCTCTGGCGTCGGGTCCATCGTCAACATCAGTGCTGTGTTGGCACGTCAGCCCGAGCCGCGGCTCGTCACCACGAGTGCGGCCCGGGCAGGACTGCTGAACCTGAGTAAGTCGCTCTCGATAGAGCTTGCGCCCGAGGGGATTCGAGTCAATTCCGTCTCGCTCGGGCTCGTCGACACCGGCCAATGGCGTCGGCGTTACGAGGAGTCGGGTACTTCGCAGTCCTACGCGGAATGGGAAACGGATATCGCTGCCGACCGTGGGATCGGTCTGGGAAGGTTCGGTCACGCCGAAGAGGTGGCCGCAATGATCGTGACCTTGCTTTCGCCGCGCTCGTCGTATGTGACGGGTACAAGTCTCGACGTCTGTGGCGGCGTCGCACGTTACGTCTGAAAGGACCGCAATGAGTGAAAAGAACGGTGGAGACCTGCTGGTGCAGGTGCTCCGTGAAGCTGGTGTGGACACGGTGTTCGGCATCGTGAGTGTGCACAACCTTCCGTTGGTGGAGGCAGTGTGCCGCGAATTGCGGTTCGTCCCGGTCCGCCACGAAGCGACCGCAGTCAGTGCCGCTGACGGGTATGCCCGGGCAACCGGTGGACTCGGGTGTGCGTTGACGAGTACCGGCACCGGAGCGGGCAACGCTGCGGGTTCGTTGATTGAATCGCTCAGTGCCGGAACGTCGGTACTGCACATCACCGGCCAGGTGGAGAGTCGCTACCTCGGCTCGGGCCGTGGGTTCATCCACGAGACCAAAGACCAGCTGGCCATGCTGCGGGCGGTGAGTATGTCTGCCGAGACCATTCTCAACGCGGACAGTGCCGGAAAAGTATTGCGCGAGAGCGTTGCTCGCGCACTCGCTGTTCCTGGCGGACCGGTCAGTGTCGAGTGGCCCATCGACCTTCAGTACGCAGCTCACACCGTCGAGGTGGCCGAGCAGACCGTCGACGCGCCGGCGATTCTCGACGCAGATCAGGTGGAGGCTGCGCGAGCGGCAATTCTGGCTGCACGCCGCCCCGTCATCTGGGCAGGCGGCGGCGTGGCGCGTGCCGGGACGGAACTCACCGAGTTGGCAGAGCGACTCGGCGCGCCACTGATCACCAGCAATTCGGGGCGAGGCGCGGTTCGTGAGGATCACCCGTTGTGCGTGGGGAACTACGCCACGTCTCCAGCCGGTCGCGCGTTGCTCGCCGACGCGGACCTGTTGATCTCCCTCGGCACCCACTTTCGGTCCAACGAGACGGCCGACTACGCGATTGCCGTTCCGGCAGCTCACGTGCAGGTGGATCTCGATCCGGCTGCACCTGGACGCGTGTTCCCGGTCAGCGCCGCTGTGGTCGGTGAAGTAGGTCACTTCGTGAACTCGATACTGGAAGCCGATTCGCTCGGCGACGCTGTCGAAGACGGATGGACCGATCGTGCTCGCAGCGTTCGGGACGAGGTTCGGGCAACGCAGCGCGCCGGACTCGGTGATCACGCAGTACTCAGTGACGCTGTACGCGAAGCATTTCCCGAAGGATCGGTTATCGCCCGCGACGTGACTATCGCGTCGAGCTCCTGGGGAAACCGTCTGCTGCCGATGTTCGACCCGCGCAGCAATATCTTCCCCCGGGGCGGAGGAATCGGGCAAGGTCTTGGTATGGCCATCGGTGGTGCACTGGCCGATGAAACTCGGCCGACACTGGTGTTGGTCGGAGACGGCGGTCTGGCAGTGCATTTCGGTGAAATCCTGACCATGGCGCAAGAGAAGCCGTGGATGGTGTTGTTGGTCTTCAACGACGGCGGGTACGGTGTTCTGCGGAACATGCAGCGGGGCAGCGGATCCGACGAATTTGCGGTTGACCTGTTCACTCCGGACTTTTCCGCTGTTGCAGCGTCCATCGATGTTCCGCACCTCGTCATTCGATCCGCAGATGAAGCGCACGGCATCATAAAGAAGGCGGTGAGCTTCGAAGCGCCGGTGATCGTGGAGGTCGACCTCGCGTCGTACGGCCCGATGCCGGCTCCGTTCACACCTCCTGTCACTGTGCCGGGAAGGGCCTGAGAATATGAGCACACATCCGACTGTCGGAATCTGCGGCGCGGGAATCGGTGGCTTGTCAGCCGCGATCGCGTTTAAGCGAATCGGGATCGAAGCGGAGGTTTTCGAGCAGACATCGGTGTTTGCCCGAGTGGGTGCAGACATCAACCTGACGCCCAATGCCGTGCGGGCTCTCGACGGTCTCGGTGTCGGCGACGAACTGCGCAAAACTGCTGCGCGCCCGCAATTTCGCATCAGCCGGATGTGGGACACGGGTGAGGAAACCTCTCGTTTGGCGATGTCGGAGGAAGCCGAGGAGAAGTTCGGTGCACCTCAGCTGACCATGCATCGTGCGGATCTCATGTCGGCGCTCGTCTCACGCGTACCGGACGGTGCGTTGCACATGGGTAAGCGGGTCGAGAACATCGAGTTTTCAGTTGGCGGCACAACCTCGTTGGCGTTCACGGACGGGACGTCGACCTCGGTGGACCTACTGGTCGGTGCGGACGGTATTCATTCCGCTGTTCGTAGAGCGATGTTCGGTGCCGACCATCCGACGTTCACGGGTGTTGTCGCCTTTCGGGCGGTGATTCCAACGGAAAAACTGTCCGGGGCGGCGGATCTCGATTGCTTCACCAAGTGGTGGGGCCCCGATCCGGAAACTCAGATCGTGATGTTCCCGCTCAACAGGGGCCGCGACATGTTCGTCTTCGCAACGTGCCCGCAGGATGAGTGGCTCGAGGAATCGTGGACCACGCCGGGTAGTTCAGCGGAGTTGCGGGAACTGTATCGAGACTTTCACCCTGATGCTCAGGCGATTCTGGCGGCGTGCGACGAAGTTCTGAAATCTGCTCTCTACGTGCGTGATCCGTTGGAATCATGGACGAACGGTGTGGCCACGCTTCTGGGCGATGCCTGCCATCCGATGATGCCGTTCATGGCGCAGGGTGCAGGTCAGGCAATAGAGGATGCAGTGGTCCTGGCGCGGTGCCTCGACGGAGTCTCTGATGTTGCGTCGGCGCTGTCGGCATATCAGCAGTCGCGCTGGGAGCGTACCGCGCAGATCCAGCGTGGTTCACGTTCGAATGAATGGCTGAAAACGGGCGGGAACGCCGACTGGGTGTACGGCTACGACGCCTGGGGCGCGTCCATCGGACTTTCGGTCTGATCTAGTATGGCACAAGACACACTTTAGCGCTAAAATATTAAGCGGTAAGAGATACTACAGCGCCGAGGAGGATCGTTGATGGACACAACCGAGTTGGTGGTTCGCCAGATGCGCTGGGAATCACAAGACGTGATGTCGGTGCGATTGGAAAAATCGGACGGCGCAGCGCTTGCAGCGTGGACTCCGGGAGCGCACATCGATATTCACCTTGGTCCGACGTTGATTCGGCAGTACTCCCTGTGCGGTGATCCGGACGACAAGACCGGGTACCGAATTGCGGTGTTGCGGGATCCGGCGAGTCGCGGCGGCTCGGAACACGTGCACGAGATGCTGCGGCCGGGACAGTTGGTTTCGGTCAGCGAGCCACGGAACAACTTCGAGCTGATCGATTCGCCACACTTCCTGTTTATTGCAGGTGGTATCGGAATTACCCCGATCTTGGCAATGATTCGCGAAGTCTCTCGTCGAGGTGCGAGTTGGGAACTGCACTACGGCGGTCGTTCCAAGAGCGGAATGGCGTTCCTCGACGAAATCGCCGAGTTTCAGGGCTCTGTCGAGATCGTCTGTGAGGACGAGTCGGGAAGGCTGAATCTTACTGAGCTTCTGTCTGTTCCGCGTGCGGGAACCGCTGTGTACACCTGCGGACCCGAGGGACTGCTGGAGGCAGTCGAGAGCCATGGGGCGGAGTGGCCCGACGGTGCGATCCAGCTCGAGCGCTTCAAACCCAAAGTTGCAGACCCGGCCGATTCCGGCGGCGATCGAGCTGTGCGAGTGGTCTGCTCGCGCTCGGGGATCAGTGCGGTGGCGAGTCCGGACCGCAGCATCCTGGACACGCTCGAAGATGCCGGCATCGACGTCTCCAATTCTTGCCGCGAAGGTATGTGCGGCAGCTGCGAAACCCCGGTGCTCGAGGGTATACCGGACCACCGTGACTCCGTGCTCTCGGCGGCTGAGCAGAGTTCCGGGAAAACAATGATGATCTGCGTTTCACGTGCTCGGACCGACGAACTCGTACTCGACCTGTAGGAGAAAACTGATGAGTCTCTATCTTGTTGAACACCAAGCGTGTTCAGTGCCACCCACACCCTACGAGGTCAAGCTCGCGGGTGCGATCGAGGAAGTGTTCGGGAGCGGCAGGCATGATCTGGACGGACTGGTGGACGGATTGAATCAGCTCGGGATGCTGGCTCCGAACGGGGAGCACTGGACGGCAGATGTCTTCACTGCCGAAATCGCTCGGATGGGGGCTCGGTAATGGCAAACGTGCTCAAGCGGGGCGCACTGACCGGAGACGAGATCTTTGCGACCGGCATGCGTGATCAGTGGCATGCTATCTGCCCTTCGCATTTCGTGGAACGCGGCGGCATGCAGCGGATCACCCGCTGGGGTGAGGATTGGCTACTCTTCCGTCAGAGCGACGGGTCATTGCGGATGTTGGCCGACCGGTGCCCGCATCGCGGGGCGCCGCTCTCGCATGGGCAACATCTCGGCGATCGGATCGCGTGCAAGTACCACGGCGTTCAGGTCGACGGTGACGGCACGGTGGTGTCCGTGCCGGGCATGCCCGGCTGCAACCTCGAAGGCAAGACATTGGTGACCAGCCTTCCGGTTCGTGAAGTCGCGGGCGCTGTTCTGGCGTGGTTCGGAAGCGACCCGAACGCACCTGCGGGTCCCCTCGATCTACCTGATCCTATGACGGACGAGGGGGTGTCTGCCTTCTTGTGCTACGCAGAGTGGAAGTCGCCCTGGCGATTCACGCTCGAGAACCTTCTCGATCCGATGCACGGCGCCTTCCTACACCGTGAATCACACTCCATGTTCGGCGGAGACACGTCCGCGCGATTCAGGATTCGTGAGACCGATCGGGGGTTCTATTTCGAGAAGACCGACCAGCGCGGTGTCAACTTCGACTGGGTCGAGTTTTGTCGCACCGGTGCCGACTGGGTGGATCTCGAAATCCCCTATCCCCCAACGGCTGGTCCGGGTGGGCCTTTTGGCATCGTCGGTATGGGAACACCTATCGACGCCGAAACGACCGCTGTCTTTTTCTGGCGCTATCGACGAGTCGCCGGCTGGGAGCGCGATGTGTGGCGCTTCCTCTACCGTGTCACGCTCGAGGAGCGCCACTGGGTGGTGTTGGAACAGGATCGGGTCATGCTCGAGGGGATGGCACCGGACGCGGATCAAGCCGAGAATCTGTACCAGCATGATCTGGGTGTGATCAGGCTCCGTCGGTTGTACCGGGCTCAGGCCGACCAGCAGGCGTCAGCGCAGGCTCAGCGTGTCGGAGCGGGAGCTCGCTGACCGAGAACACCAATGTGCGCGTACAGGGACCAATGAGTCCGTGTACGCGCACATCGTGTCTGGCGGTAGATTTCGATTTCCGGAAAAACGTTACGCGGATTCGATGGAGTCCGAATCGGTTTCGCTTGCGACGATCGAACGCTCGAGCTTGCGGAACAGGTCCGCCATCGCGTTCCGGTCCTGAGCGCTCAATCCTGCGAGCATATGGTTTTCATTCTCGAAATGCTCTTTCGCTGCGGCGTCGAAAACCGCTTTGCCTTTCGCGGTCAAGCGCGCGTACACCACACGCCGGTCGGTGGAGTCGCGTTCTCGTTCCACCAGGCCCGCCTGCTCCAGGCGGTCGACACGGAGCGTGACCCCGCCCGTCGTGACCAGTGACATCTCGGCGAGTTGACCGGACGTCATCTGGTACGGCGGGCCGGATCTACGCAATGCGGCCAGTACGTCGAACGAAGCGATATTGATCCCGTGTTTGTCGAATACCGCGGCAATCGATGCCTGGTATCGCAGGTAACTGCGGTGCATTCGACCGAAAATGTGAATTGCCGACACGTCCAATTCCGGCCATTGACGCGACCATTGACGGATGATGTCGTCCACCGCATCGGGTTCGAATGTGTCGCTCACGGTCGCTCCACCTTTGCTCACCTTGCAATATTTGAGGGCCAAGACGTTTTCAGATTACTCGGTGACGCCGTCTCGTGGTGACATCACGCGTGCGGTCTTGCCACCGCATCGATCTCGACGGTGGCCCCATACGGGAGATTACTGACTTCGAGAAAAGTTCGCGCCGGGCGAGGTTCAGCGAAAAGGCGCTCAAACTGCTGGTTCGCCTCGTGGCGAAGTGTTATGTCGGTGACGAAGTAAGTGAGCTTGACGACTTCACTTAGTTCACCTCCAACAGACGCCAGTCGCTCACACATCCGGTCGATAGCGGCATCGAGTGCCGGCATACGTCCAGGGACTGCGTCGCCGTCACTGTCGATCGAGAGTGCGCCGGAGACGAACGCGAGGCCGCCCGCAAGCACTGCAGGGCTGTACGGATGCTGCGGTGAACTGGTCATCGAATAGTCCGCTTTCGTAGTAGGGGTAGTCGGTTCAACCATACCTTAGCGCTAAGGTAAATGAAGTGATTCCGTAATCCACCACATCGCGTGGAAGCTGGCGCTGCACCGTGGATCCAGGGCATCCAGCGAAACGAACAGAGCGTCGACGAAGATCTGCACGCGATAACCCGGCAACGCCGAAACTCGATCAACGGCGTCCAACGGGCAGGGAACACCGGTTCGATCGTGCAGACGATGCACTCCTCATTCATCACCCTCGGCGTGGTGGTCGGCTCGTGGTTCCGCGGCCTCGGCATCACCGCGCACGGGCTCCGTGTACCATTTCAGTGCGGGGATCAGTTTCTCGTAGCCGGTAACCAAGCAGTCCGGAACCGCGGCATTCATCAACTCCCGCAACTTGTCCAGCTTCGCGGTGGGGATGTCCGGGCGGTCCCGTGCCAAGTTTCCGAAAGTCTCGTCGAGAATGCGATCCGTCCATCGGGCGTGGACAAGGCCGGTCTGCGCGAACCGGATCAATACATCTCGTAAAACATTGGGGTACAGCACAGTGAAGGTCACGTCAGTACAGCCCGAGATCTTCCGTGAGCGCTGCCAACTCGTCGGCGGCATTGCGCGCTCCGCTGAGCTGAGAGCGTCGATAGGCAATCAGTGACGATGCGAGGATCCGGCGATGACGGCCCACCAACCGAAACTCGATGCGCCCTTCGTCGAGCAGCTTGATGACATGGGGGCGAGAGACATTGAGCATCTGTGCAGCCTGCTGCGTGGTCAACTCCGCATGCGCCGGGACGACCGTGACACCTTGGCCGGCAGCCATGTTCGCCAACACGTCTCGAATCAACTCGAATGCCGCCCGAGGGAGATGCACTGACTCTGCAGCGCCCGCAACCTTCACGTCGAGGGTTTCCCCCACATCGGGATCGACACCTCGCAGCACCTGCAGTGCCTGACGGGCCTGTTCCTGCTGAATGACACTGGGCTGTTTGCCAACGGACATGACGCTGCCTCCTACACACAAGACTCCCATAAACGAAATGTACGGAATAATCGAAACAAACGCAACGTAGGAGACATGCTGACGGCAACGCACGAGATGCGCCAGCACACCTGTTTACCGCGCGAGAGCGGCATCAACCAGACCCACACAACGATTTCCTGACAGCACCAGCATTTGCACACCGCCAGGTTTCTACGCGTTTCCATCACCCATGCCCCACGTACACGGGAGACGACCTCACGAGTCTGCGTCCGCCCCATTCCTTTCAACGCGAACTACCTTGCACGCGTCTGCGTCTCGGACAACAGGCCACCCGTCGCCCACAGGAGCAGCACCATAGATGGCGAACCGGTACCGACACCTCCGGTACGCGCAGAATGGAAGTCGGCGCACGCATCGGCGAGCCCCGGGAGCGATGCGGTGATCCGACGGACGGCTCGGCCAAGCATTGATGGTGATCACACTCGCCTCCGCGGCCGTCTCGACCGAGGAAGATTGGTTTTCGCTCACGACAACGAGCTGACGGCCCACGGCTGACTCTTCGGTCTACACATCGGGCACACCCACAGAGCGCTCCGATCTACCGCGGCCGGACTCGCAGTCAACGCACCTCAGAGTCGCCGGTGGGCCCATCGGGCACGGCGGGGGTCAGGAAACAGAAAGGATGACCCTCAGGATCGAGGAGAACAACGATCCCCTCATCGCGCCCCACAGCGCTGACCACACAAGCACCCAGAGAAACGGCGATCTCGATCCCCCGATCGAAATCGCCACTGAGAACAATGATATCGAGGTGCCCCTGCGTCGGCACCCTGCGGTGATCCGGCCAATCCGGCTGCCGATAGTTCTCACTGACCTGAAAACCCAACCGGGCGCCCGTCGCCGGCTCGACCAGATCGATGAATCGAGGCTCGACGTCCTGGCCGGGTTCGCTACCCGGTTCGTACCGCGCAGTCAGAAGGCGCCGATAGAACTCGGCAAGTTGACGATGATCAGCCGCATCGACCATCATCCGGCGTATCCGCAGGCAAGGCACCGCACCGCAGACCTCCGCCCCTCGACTCGACGATCCGGCTCTCCCCACCTTCGCGCGGTGTTCCCATCAGTACAGCCTAAGCCCCAAGGTAACGGAAACGCCTCTGCGAAAACTTTGAATGCGACACCCTGTGAGTGATGTTGTCCAGGAAACACTTTCGAGTTTCCTCAACGCGCCGGTCCGACGACGTGTCACTGCCAGCGCAGACCAGATCGTCTACCGAGCCGCATCCGATTGACACCGTTCTCCTTGCTCGTCAACACCGGCCTCTCACCAGCAGAAATATGACCGGCGAACATTTCGATCCGGTCTCGCGAGAAAGCACCCCGCCCCACGTACCGAAGCGCCTTCTCTACGACCGGCAGCGGCCGCCAGCAATACCGGTGATACACGCTGTCGAGGACAGGTTGCAATGCCGCGCAGGCAATCTCAGCCGACACCACCCCGGACCCGTCGAACCTCACCAGCACGTTATCCACCGAAGAACCGCCTTCACATTTTTGGAACTACAGCGTACCGCCCCAACCGGCCACCTACCCAAACCGGTGAACCATCCACGTGGTATACAAAACCTGGCTTCTACCATGGCCATCAACCCGACGGCACAGATACCGACTCCAAATATCCCGGAAGCACCCGCTCGAGACTGATCCATGCGGGCCCGGCTGGGCGCGCCCCGTCGACATCCGTGCAGTAACCAACGCTGACTTCGTCGCATTCGTATCTGAGCCCCAGTACGTTACCGACGCAGAACAGTTCGGATGGTCCTACGTGTTCGCGGAATTTCTGCCCACAGCGCTCCGCCGCAGGGCACGACGATCTGAGCGGACCCCTAGTGGCGGTGGGGAGTTTCAGGAGCATCCTAGAAAGACGGCCGAAGGGACTGGTAGTGACATCTCCGGTGGAGACAATCACCCGATAGTCCATGTCTCGTGGAATAACGCCCTCGCATACTGCAATTAGGGAGGAACACGACTGCCCACCGACACCGAACGGGAGTACGCGGCCAGAGGCTGCCTCGAACAAGCCGAAACACGTGAGGAGACGAACTGACACCGAACGGTGTTCACCGATGCACCATCTGAGAAAGAAAATTTCCGCGCGAGGACACATGCGCCGACGGATGTGCCGGAACCGCACCGGCAGATACGTTTGCGCCCAACGGGTTCGATTTTCAGCAGACACCGCCGGCGCACGGCCCGGACACATGATCGGCACCTTCGCCGGAATCTGGCTATGACCGAAATGTACTTTTGCAGGGGGTTCGTCAGAGTGCCAACAATTTCAGAGTCGCCATAGCAGCACCGACCTACGTTCCCTGCCTCCGCCATCGTTCGCGACAACGCAATGCTGCACCGCGACTGGACCAGTGCCCGCAGCTGTTCCCGATACGCAGGACAGGTTCACCCTTCCATCTGCCTACAGCGTTACTTCTGGGGTCAGTCGCGAAGAAGACCTGGTTCGCCACTTCCATCATCGCAACCGCCACCGCGCGTGCGGTCAGGCCTCCGGGCCCCTTTCGCGTGCTGTTACCTGTTCGCGGTGGTGACGATCGTGTGAATGCGTCCGCCGCCGAGTCTCTTGCTTTCGTACATCGCCGAATCGGCGACTTTCTGCATGTCCGTGAGCGCTGCTGCGCGGTCTTCTCCGGCGGCGAATTTGTGGGTACGCACGGCGATTCCGATGCTCGACGTCGACGGTATCTCGTCGGTATTCGAGTGCATTGCCGGTCCGATCGAGTCGAGCATCGGGCCGATGGCCGGCACAGAAAGTCTTTGAACGAGGATGAATTCGTCGCCACCGACCCGCGCGACGACAGCATCGGCGTGTGCCCAGGCGGATAACCGATGTGCCACCCGAAAGATTATGCGGTCACCGACGTCGTGACCGTGGACGTCATTGATCGTCTTGAACCGGTCGATGTCGATCGCGATCACGAGTAGCGCTGCCGATTGCTGACGCTGAAACTCCGCGAGCACCTTCTCGACGTGGCGATCGAGGCCACGACGGTTAAGCAGCCCGGTGAGGGGATCGAGGTCGGAGCTGGACGCGTCCACGCTGAGCATCGTCAGCACGGTCTGCGAGATGTACGCACAGATCAGGAGTGCGGTGACGACAACCAGCACTCTCGAGACACCGAGCGCTGGATCTCGCTCCGGCCCGAAGAGGATCGGCTGCGCAGCCACCACGATCATCACAACCGAGAAGGTCAGGTGTGCGATCTGCAACTTCGGATTGTGAAAATAGGCGATGTAGATACCCATCAACACGTAGATGACTGAGCTGAGCAGACGTCCGAGCGGCGCCGAGTCGCCGAGAATGGCGATCGAGACCGCAACGTCACAAAAGAAGACAAAGCCGAACGAGCGGCGCTTTGTCGGGCCGAAGACCCACCATGAGACTCCGACCATGAAGCACGAGATCACGACAACAGTGTTGAATAACAGGGCAATCTTGCTTGTCGGACCGGCCGGGCTGAACCTGTTGAGTAGTGCGCACACGCCCATCACGATCACAATGATGCCAAGTAATAGCCGGTTGGCGGTCGTGAGGCCGTTGTCGCGGAGATAGCGAGTGAATCGGTCGTACTGGTCGGGAAGGAGCAGCCACTCGCGGGTCAGCGTCCTCATGGACTTCATCTGCGATATCATGAGCGCTTCAGCATTCGATAGCGACGGTTTGCACTGCTCATCGTGAACTGACTCCTCTCCGTCCCCCACCCTTGCAATGATAACTAGGTCGATGCCGGTGATCCCCACACCAGGGATATGGATGGCACTGGCCAGGGGCGCAAGAGTTGCTCCATCTACCCCCCAGTAGCTAATCCATGGTTAGCATACAGATGGCTTCACGTAGATGAGATCCGATGCGTGTTGGAGCCATGCCTGTGGACTGGCCCGGGGCTCAGAGATGCTCGCCAGAAGCGAGTAGAAGAAGCTTGAAACTGCGGCTTTGGGGTCCATTAGTGTGCGTGCACAGTGCTTGTATCAAAAATAGCGCACGCTGGAACCGACCCTTCCTTCACAGGCTGGCTTACGATCTGATTTCTGTCGCGGGCATGTTTCTTTAGCGATCACTTGGCTACTTTGATGTTTGCTTGAGCGATGCCACCGGTATAGCTGATTCGTGAGGTCCCGCGACAGCCTCGACTTCACTCTGTGGTTGGGGCAGTGGGCCTACGTAGCATGCGGCGCGGGTGAACGGTCGGCGGCGAGTTTGGTGCCAGGCAGAGGATCAGCGGCCCCTGAAGCCGTCAACCTCTTTGAGAAGTTCGATCTGCGTGTCTTAGGCCGGGGAATTGGTCATCCCGAGGTGTTCACAGCTGTGCCAGACGGCGGCCTTGCCATCCAGGTATTCGACGCTCGCGAAGCACCGACCGCATCGTCCCCTGGTGCACGTTGATTTTGCCTTCCGGTTTTTCGAGAGCTCCAAAATTGCCCGATGTTCGGACCCGAGGTTCAACTCTGAGGCGCTCCCTCTGCCACACCCGAACGGACGTGTCTTCTCAGAAGCTCTGATTGACAGTAGAATTCAGCAACCAGGGTCATTCTCGGGGGTGAATGTGGTATTCGAGCAGCAGCATAGTTCGACGAACACGAAGAACACTTGAGCAAGAGGCACCCTACAGGGTCTACCTTTTGGGAAATCTTCGAATCTTTCGTGCTGAAAAGCGAATTGAGATGGATTCAAGCCGCAAGAAGGGACTACAGATTCTCCTGTGGTTCCTTCTGAACCCTGGCCGACCTTGCTCTGCTGAGCAGTTCATCGACATGTTGTGGCCAGGGACGAACAGCGACAAAGCCATAGGCAGATTTGATGTCAGCATGCACGCAGTAAAACGGCTACTAGAGCCGGACTTGGCCGCTCGCGAAGAATCGGTCTTTATCCAACACCATTCCAACCGGGTGTATAGCTTCGAAGGCGCAGATCTGTGGTGGAACGATCTTGCCGACCTTGATCTTTTATACGGACGCGGTCACGCGTGAATCGCACCGGAGTGTCCGGAGACTTTGATGTACCCCGAGTTTCGTGGAGTCGTCATATTTGACTTCAGGCTACGG